>JAUWBQ010000101.1 GCA_030601645.1 Candidatus Bathyarchaeota archaeon
GAAGATGGATGTGATCCAGCGACCCGAGACGTGATGGAGAACCTGGTCAAGAGCCTCTCGATGCAGCTCTGGTCAGTGGACATGCTCCAGGAGGGCAAGGTGAACGAGATGCAGTTCGACCGGCTCCTCGCCGACTACTCGACCCGGTTGAAGCCATGCTTGAACCGTCGGAACGAGATGCTGGAAGAAGCTAGGAACCTGGAACCGCTGGAGATGGAGCTTAACGAAGCGAGGCTGCGCCTCGAGGAGCTTGAGATGAGGAAGAAAATCAGAGACATCTCGGATGAAGAGTTCCGTGTAAAGATGCCCTCAACAAAATGGGACATAGAGCATTACGAAGAAGGCCTCAGAGTCAAGAAGGCCAAGATAACCTTCCTGCACGACTTGAAAAGCGTCCTCTCCGATAAGGAAATTTCCAACTTGCAGGAGAAGGCCGAAAAGTGCATCAGGATGATGGACATGAAGGATCGTCCATGGGAGGCTAGCACGGAGACGAATAACAAGGTCAAGGACGCCCTCAAGGACGCGAAGGACTGCTTCGAGAGCTTCGGCTACAGCCTGACCGATTGATTCCGTCTATCCCTTGTCTCATCCACTTTTTCCGTGATCCTTTAGGGCAATTCCTAAATTTACTTAGCCTCGTATTTCTCCCATGTCAAATTTGTCGACCAGTAGGGACGTGAAACTCCAGTTATACCGTACAATGATACGCATCCGGACATTCGAGAACAGCGCTCGGGTCCTCATCAAAGAGGGCAACATCCCCGCGCGCTTCGGTATGTACACGGGGCAGGAGGCCGTCGCTGCAGGGGTGTGCGCCCACCTCGACGCAGGCGATCAGATCGGGAGCACCCATAGGCCTCTGGGCCACATGATAGCGAAAGGCTGCAGTCTCAAGGGTCTGATGGCGGAGCTCTGCGGCAAGAGGACTGGCCTTAACAGGGGAAAGGCCGGCCCCTACCATGTCTTCGACCCGTCCGTCGGCGCCCTGGGGGCTAACGGCATCGTCGGAGGGAGCGTGCCCATGACCGCCGGCTATGCCCTGTCTCATCAGTTGAAGGGCGACGGGGGCGTGGCAGTGGCGTTCTTCGGCGAGGGGGCTTCAAACCAGGGAGGGGTGCAGGAGACCCTGAACCTGGCCGCGTGCTGGGACCTTCCCCTGATCTTCGTCTGCGAGAACAGCTCCCCCGAGGTCCAGAGGATGCTCGGCCACGAGATCGACTACCCCCAGCTGAGCATAGAGAGGGTCTCAGACAGGGCGGGAGCCTACGGGATGCCGGGGGTCAGCCGCGACGGCTGGGACGTCTTCGAGGTCTACGAGGCAGCCGGGGAGGCCGTGAGCAGGGCGAGAAACAGTAAAGGCCCGACGTTGCTCGAGTTCAAGGTCCATCAGATCGAGGGGAACCTCGAGGGAAGGCTTGAGGCCAACGAGGACGAGAAGGTCTGGTGCCCCATCTACCGTCTCAGGGAGAAGCTCATGGCTGAGGGGGTCTTGACCTCTGACCTCGATCTGGAAATAAGGAGCGAAGAGCGGGAGGCCGTCGATGAGGCCGTCAGCTTCTCCTTGCGTAGCCTCGATCCCGAGCCGTTGGATGCCTTCACCGACGTCTTCGCCGGAGGGAACTAGGGTGACTGGGCGGATAGTCACCTTCGGAGAGGCTTTGAACGAGGCACACAGGCTGGAGATGGCCAGGGACCCCAACGTCGTAGTGTTCGGGGAGAACGTGTCCAGCGGCTGGCGGGTTGCGACGAGGGGGTTGAGAGAGGAGTTCGGCAGGGAGCGGGTGAGGGACGCCCCCATCACGGAGACCGCGTTCATAGGGATGGGGGTAGGCGCCTCCATCCTAGGTGTCAGGCCCATCGTGGAGCTGATGCTGGTGGACTTTGGCCTCGTGGCGATGGACCAGATCCTGAACCAGATGGCCAAATCCCGGTACATGTCAGGCGGGGCGGTGAACGTGCCCATGACGCTTAGGGCCATATATGGCGCCGGGACCTCGGCGGGAGCCACCCACTCCGAGAGCCTCTACTCCATATTCGCCCACATGCCGGGGATGAAGGTCGCCGTGCCCTCAAACCCCTACGACGCCAAGGGGCTACTTATCGCCAGCATAAGGGACGATGACCCGGTGCTGTTCATCGAGCACCGCCTGCTCTACGACCTGGAGGGGCCTGTCCCAGAGGGGCCGTACGAGATCCCCCTGGGCGTAGCCAACCTGGTCAGGGAGGGGAGCGATGTGACCATTGTGGCGACTGGGCTGATGGTGTGCAAGGCAGTGGAGGCCTCCGATCGGCTCAAACCTGATATCAGCGTCGATGTGATCGACCCCCGCACCCTCGTGCCCCTGGACGAGGAGGCGATCCTGAGATCCGTGCAGAAGACCGGGAGGCTCGTGGTGGTGGACGAGGACTATGAGCGATGCGGCTTCAGCGCAGAGGTAGCGGCCATCGCCGCTGAGAAGGCCTTCAAACACCTGACATCACCGGTCATACGAGTAGCCACGCCAAACGTGCCGATACCCTTCAGCCCAGTGCTGGAGAAGCATTTACTACCGTCAACCGACAAAATCGTGAGAGCCGTCAATGGGCTGTTGGGCTGAACCGGCTTAAAATTGGTTTATGGACTCTTCCAGGTTTCCAGAGCCCTCTCAAGGCCAATTTTTCCAACCGCGCCCACTACCCTTTCAATGGGTCTACCGTTCTTGAAGAGTATGAAGTTGGGGATGCTCATGACCCCAAAGCGTCTTGCGAGCTCCTGATTCCGATCGACGTCAACTTTCGCGAAGAGCACCTTCCCGGTGTATTCTCTGGCCAAGGCCTCGAAGACCGGTCTCATCATCGTGCATGGAGAGCACCAGCCAGCCCAGAAGTCTACGAGCACCGGAAGGTTGGTCTTCGCCAGAGCGCCGTCGAAACCGGAACTTGACAGTTCTAGAATCTCGCCGTCTTTCCAGGGGCCTCTATCTGGTGCTGTCATCAATCGTTTCAGCATCTGCTCCTTGATCCTTTCCAACTCTTTGTCTTCCGCCATGAGCTAGGGCACCCTTACGATTCTTGGGGTTCAACCCTTTTTTTAACCTAACGAAAAGGACGGGGGTGTCAACCTCATTCAAAAGGAATATCAGCGCCCAGATTCGGGGCGATGAAGGTTTATATACCCTTGTAGATTCCATTCAGAGAGGTGTCGGTTTGAGAGAAGAAGTCGCACAAGCGTTGGAAGATGTTCGTCCGAGTCTGCAGATGGACGGTGGAGATGTCGAGCTTGTAGACGTTGAGGACGGTGTGGTCAAGGTGAAGCTTATGGGCGCCTGCGCAGGATGCCCCATGGCCCAGATGACCCTCAAGATGGGCATCGAGAGCTACCTCAAGAAGAAGGTTCCAGGAGTAAAGACAGTAGAATCAGTCTGAGGGCAGAAAAAGACACGATGCTGCTCATAAAAGATATAGGTAAAGCCAAGACCTACGGCGACATCTTCGTTCTGGTCAAGAAGGCTGTGAGGAATTCTCTAGGCGAGCATAGGGTAGGCCTGATGCTGTACCTGGGTAACCTCCCCATGCACGTGGGGGCGTTCCACCCCATGGGGACCAACGACATAGTCCTCAACAGGCGATTGATGGAGGCCGCGGCGAAGACCGAGCCCAAGTGGAGGGCCTATGTCTTCTCCATCCTCCTCCACGAGTACCTCCATAGCCTGGGCTACGCGGATGAGAGGCAGGTCAGGGGGCTGACATATAGGATCTGCATGGAGAACTTTGGGAGCGATCATCCCGTGACGGAAGCGGCCGTGGCCGGTCCATGGGTGAACCTCAGCCACGAGGCGTTCGAGGCCATCGGCGAGGACATAGATCTAGAGCGTGTTCGTGACTTCGAGCGTATAGACAGCGGCTATATCATCTAGGAATTCATATTCATCTGACGTTTCTATCTGGTTGATTTTCAACCAATGAACTCCCTTAGTAGTTTCTCCTCCCTCTGGCATCTTGGACAGTCCAACCTATCACTGTAGCCGTGGGGGTAGTCTTCAACCAGGCCGTGGACGGGACATCTGAAAGCAAAGAAAGGCAGAGGGCCGTTCCATCCTGTTCGGGTCCGATGACCAATGTATACGTAGCCGGATAATCTTAGCTTGAAACGTTGGGACCCAGTGAGATCCGAGTCGGTCAGTCTTTCGCTTTCTATAATTGACCTCTTGTGAGAAGGGCTGGTCTTATGCACCCCTTTCTCGAATTCGATATTCTGGATTTTCTCAATGTTGGGGAGGTCCGTGTAGCCTAGCCCTTTGGTTTTATCCTTTCTGCTCAGGTTGCTCTCCTTGTTGAGTTTACTCGAATCATTTGATAGTGGTTCTGTGACTGATCCCCCACACATTCGAGGACAGTGTATAGTCCAGATCACCACTACCGAGGACACTGGTTACCTTCAACGTCATGCAAATAATCTTTCATCCGTCTGAAAAGGGTTAAACGAGACGTTGTGCTATTCTATCCGGTGTTATAATGGAACGAGATCAAGTAGCTGATTTCAGTTTTGTAGACGAGACCCATCGCCTGATGCGAGACGGGGGCCTGTTCTTGGTCGCCTCTGGGAAGGACGGCAAGCCAAATACCATGACCATAGGCTGGGGCCTGGTCGGTACCATGTGGAGGAAACCCTTCTTCACGGTCGCGGTCAGGCTGTCCAGGTACACATACAAATTGATGGAGGAATCGGATACGTTCACTGTCTGCCTCCCCGCCAAGGGTATGGAGGAAGCCCTGGATGTCTGCGGGACTAAGTCAGGCCGAGACATGGACAAATTCAAGGAGCTGAACTTGACGGCCAAAAAGGGCTCCAAGGTCGACTCTCCATACATAGCAGAGTGCCCCATACATTACGAGTGCAGGGTGGCGTACAAGACTGAGCTGAAACCGGGACAGCTCATAGACGAACTAGAGAAGGACGCTTACCCTGGGGGCGACTACCACGTCCTGTACTTTGGGCAAATCTTGGGCGTCTATGCCGAGAAGGATGCGGCGGAGAAGCTACCTTTAAAGTCGTAAACAGAGATGAATGTAAAAACGGGAAGTTACGCGCATGAAGATGCTCGTCGTTTATGACTCCCGCTCCGGTAACACGGAGGCCATGGCGTACGCGGTGGCCGAGGGCGTGGAATCGGAGGGAGTCGAGGTTGAGGTCAAGAAGGTAGACGAGGCGTCGGTGGATGAGCTTCCTGAGGTTGACGGCATCATCCTCGGCTCCCCCGTTTACTACGGTCTGCCCTCAGCCAAGATCAAGGAGTTCATAGACGCCTCCGTCAAGTATCACGGAAAGCTCGACGGCAAGGTGGGCGGGGCCTTCGCCAGCAGCGGAGGAACCCACACGGGGGCGGAGACCACCATCATCGCCCTCACCGAGGCCCTCCTCGTCCATGGCATGGTCGTCCAGGGGACCTCGGGTACGAACCACTACGGCGCCGCCTCCGTGGGCGCCCCAGACGCAGATGACTCAAACAACTGCAGGAAGATGGGCGTCCGGCTGGCCAAGCTTGTCAAAAAGCTCCATGGCTGACCTGAATCAACATCTCCTCTTTTTAGATCCTGCCCACCAGCCTGACGAGAGCCTCCATCAGCAACTCGGTGCAGATCTTCCTCCTCTCTCTGTCCTCATCAGATAGTGGATCGAAGAAGCTTTTCTTGATCACCGGGTTGTCGCTCACGACTTGGATGGAAGCTGCCTTGATGCCGTAGAGGCTGGCTATGGTGTAGATGGCCGAGGTCTCCATCTCGATGCCCAAGAGGTTCCTGGCCCCCCAGAGCTCGAGAAACTCTTTCGTCTCGGCGGCGAAGGAGTCGGTGGTGTATATCGGGCCATAGTGGATGTTGATGTCATGTTCTGCATACGCCTCTTCTAGGGTCGACGACACGGCTTGGAGGAGACCGAAGTCAGCGACGGCAGGGTATTCCTCTTCGATGAAGTATTTTGACGCCCCCTCTCCCCGCAGGGCGGCGGTCGGGACTATGATATCTCCAACCCGGATGGAGGGTTGGAGGGAACCGATGAGGCCCGTGTAGACGATGTTCCTGCATGGTGTGAACCTCAGGTAGTAAGTGCAATCGCTGGCCACGGGACTCCCGATCCTTGAGTTGATGACAGAGACCTCCGTGCCCCCCAGATTGCCGTTGAAGCCGTAGTTGAACCCCTTGAACTCCCTCACATTTTCCGCCCTAAGCTTCAAGGCCTCAAGGGTAGAATCCATCGGTGTGAGAAGAACTGCCTCCGCTATCTCATCGGCCTCGCAACCATACAAGAGACGGGTGAAGTAATCTGGATCGCCGTCTGGCATCACCGCTGACGAACACCAAGAGGATTTCGATCCTGACGGTAATAACCCTTGTGAGGATCAAAGGAAACTGTTATCCCGCCAACGTTGTCTAATAGTGCTGGGATTGAGTTTGAAGGTTGTTGACAGCGTCCTAGATCTCATCGGGAACACGCCGATGGTCAGGCTGAGGAAAGTCCCGGAAAAGGGC
>JAUWBQ010000155.1 GCA_030601645.1 Candidatus Bathyarchaeota archaeon
GGAACCCCCTGTACTGGGAGTAGCCCCTATCGTACTCCAACTGATCCTCGGGGGAGAGGGGAACATGAACGGTCTGGACGGTATAGTCCGAGAGATGGATCCCGGCAAGCTCGTCCACCCCCATCTCGAAGACCACCCTCCCCACCAGCTCCATCAGGGAGATGTGGGCCCCGTCCTCCCGGGCCAGAGTGGCCGTCAACCCCATACGATGGGGAGCAGTATACTTCAGCCCTATCCGCCTGTAGCTCGACGCCGGCAGATGGTGGACCTCGTCGAAGACGAGGAGGCTGAACAGATTGCCGATGCTCTCAGCCCTTATGCTCGCCGAGGCGTAGGTGGCCACGGTTATAGCCCTGACGTCCCTGCTCCCTCCCCCAAGGACGCCAACATCCACCCCGAACTCCTCCTCCAAGCGCCTCCGCCACTGATCCACCAGGACCAGGGTAGGGACCACGACGAGGGTCGCCTCGCCAAGGTCCTCCATGGCCTTCAACGCCACGACCGTCTTCCCAGCACCCGTGGGGAGGACAACGATGCCGCGACGCCTAGCCTCTCTCCAGGCCTCCAGGGCCTCCTCCTGGTAGTCCCTGAGCTCGATGCCCGAGGACAGGTCAGGGCAGGTCGGGCTCCGATCTGCCTCGTCCCTGTATTCTAAGCCTTCTCTCTCCAGGTGCTCGATTATCTCCCCATACCTCAAGGCGGGAGCCACGTAAGAATTAGAATCGGCGTCGTACCTACCATGAGGGATGGGACCACCCGTCGCCAGGATGCTGCCCTTATCGTATCTGAGGACTATCAACCCCAACCTTCCGAAGACTCAATGAACGTTTCCCACCCCAATGAATAAATCTGTAGGGTCCCCCACGGACAGAACGCCAACGCAAACAGCCCGCTCATTGGAATATAAACGTGCGTGCAGCGGCATCAGGGGTGAGATGCCTGACTCACCACCATCTCACTCCGCACGATGGCTCCCTGACCCTCTTCCCCAAGAGACGGAGAACATCCCCCCCATATTCCCACACACGCAGATTCTACTTACCATGGTAAGTAAAAGGGATAATTCAGAACCAAATCAACGCGAATAGTTTGGTATCAGAAAATGCAAAAAAAAAATCGTTAAAACATCCATATTTCAATTCCAATATTTAAACCCCCGTGAATCCATACAACTGATTATAAGACCACATTCACCCTAGAAGACATACTCTAAGAAATCGAAACAAAATCTCACGATCTTTAAAAAAAGGGTACAGCCCTTCAGCTTAGACCCCTGTTCTCTAAACCAATCCCCCTGCAACGTACAAGAGCCAGGCCATTTCTCCTCCCTTCCAGGTTTATCTCTGCTTCTGTGAAGATCCGGGCGATCTCGACAGCCGTCCTGGTATGGGGGGTCAATCTGCTCGCGGAATAGATGGATTCACCAGACGCTAGAGAGCACCACAGGACGAGGTTGTCGGCGGTGTACATGTCCACTGCTGCTCGAGTGCCAATCTGCTCAACTAGAGAGACGGCTGCCTCCTCGCCAACTCGTTCAGCAGGCTTTCCCCTCTCGCCTAGGGCACTGGAACCCATGAACATCGGGGGACGGGAGTCCACCCAAAGACCCACCGCACTGCCAGGGGAGAAGGGGGCCTCACTCTCCGATGCGACCCTCGTTATTATCTCGGTCTCGAAGCCCTCCTCCTCCAAGACTTTTCGGGCGGACTTTTCCTGTCTTTCAGCGACATGCCGAGGCAGCCTCCCACAGAGGGAGATTCCTCTAACCCCCCGGATTACACCTGGCGACCGGACATGGAGAGGCATGAGACCTTCTACTGGGCTGATGTCCACCTCGACGATGCCCCCTCCCCTCGGATAAAACCCCTCCCGCCTCACGGTAAGGCCGCCTTCGAACCCCATGGCCCTGAAGGCTCCCCATGTCACGTTATCTAGGATCATGATCGGGGGAGACCATCTCACATTGGTCCCTCCTCTTATTGTGAGCTTCGAAGGCGACCCTGCGAAGGTGGCGATGGGGGCCAAGCACTGAAGCAGGAGGCTGACGCTCCCAGCGGTGCCGATGTCGATGTCATAATTTCCTCCCCGCGGAGATCCTGGACGTAACTCGACTTCCATCGAACCAATGTTGAGACCCTTCGTCTCCGCCCGGCACATCTCCGCCACAGCCTCCAGGGTAGTGAGGTGCTGGGGTCTGAGACCGGGCCGCCCCCTGCCCGCCCTTATTTTGGTCACCCTAACGGGCACGCCAAGAACGGCGCTGTATGTGATGGCCATCCGGAGGATCTGGCCGCCCCCCTCCATCATGGATCCGTCCACTTCGATCAAGGATGGACCACCGCCTCAAGCTTCAGAGCCGCCACAGAACCGGGTGATGTAACCAACGGCCACCCGGCCAGCCCGCGCTAGGACCTCATCATCGATGTTGGGAACCCCGCATACAAGCATGAGGGTGTCTCTGGTCTCCAAGGTGATCTTGCAGGCATCGGCATCCCTATAAGGATATATGGCGATGAGCCTCTCCTCGTCCTCTACCACGGCCTCCCCGCCCTCGAGCACGACGGGCTTGTCCATGCCGATGCCTAGGAACCTCTCGCCTTCTGAAGCCTCTCGCATCAGGAGCTCGCCCACTAGCCCGCCCTCGTCGAACGCCGCGAGGGGGATGGCCGTGTCGATGGACGCCAAGTTGTATGCGTCCACCAGGGTGTTGATCCTGGGCAATGGCCGCCCCCTGAGCACCCGCCTGATGAGGGCTTCCGCCGCTGGCCTCGTCTTCGTTGGATCGACCCTCACCCGCCAAAAAAAGTCCCTATAAGCCCTGAAGACCGGATGCTCCCTGAGTTGATCGAGGTCCCATTTCGCTTTCGTTCTCTCTGTCACCTCTGTCTTGAACTCCTCCAGCCCGGCCTCCTCACGCCTAACTTCGACGCCCTTCACCCTGAAGATCTGGGCTTTCAAACCCGGGAACTTTGACTTTAATTCCGGATCCACATTCAGGTACAACTTTCACGCCCCCATTTTGGTCTGGATTCAACCATGGTGGTTTACTGAGTCGGTCATCGCCAAATCCCTGATCCTCCCCTCGCCGTCGATCTCCTTCACATAACGGTAGACGTCGTATGGGACGAGATCTTTCCAGTCCTCGCCTTCTAGGATCCGCCGCCTTATCTCGGTCGCCTCATACTGGTTCCGCATGTAGAGGTCGATCCCCCTCACGTCGTACCCCGCCTCGATGAGGAGCCTCCGGGTCAGGGGCTGGTTGGTGTAGACGACGTCAAACCGGGGCGTCTGAGATTCTACTTGGGAGACCCAGACCCTATGGGCCGGGGCGTCGGGAATGGGTATGAGCATGTAGCCCTTGGTGTCCACACCAGCTGCGTCCAAGGCGAGCCGGATCATCTCGAGGCGCTCTCCCGCGGTGAAGGGGTTGTCTGGTTCATGGCTCATCTGGGCACTCCCCACCACGATGATAAGCTCGTCAGATTCCTCCAAGATCTCACCTATCGCATGGAGGTGGCCGTTGTGGAATGGCTGGAACCTGCCGACGAAGAGTGCACGTCTAGTCATCTGCACCGACTCCAAGACTCGTTCAAAGGATAACCGGTGCCTTATATAACGTATTTCTCGTCGAATGAAGGCGTAAACACAATAAAACAAATTTAGTAATTCTGAGAGATCACCAATTCGAATGGGATACCCTCGGAGCCCCCCCAGTCGACCGTACTAATTAAATAAAACAGGTACTGTTACGGACATAAAGCTGAACCGAGGACTATTCCTGTGGACGGATATGGGAGACTAAAACTTCTGCATCTAAGCTGGGATGACATCCAGCTTCTCGCCGAGGAGGTGGCGGCGAGGATCAGGGAGTCAGGCTACACGCCGGACCTGATCGTGGCGGTCAGCAGAGGGGGTTTCGACCACGCCAGGATCCTATGCGACCAGCTGGAGGTGAGGAGGCTCGCCAGCCTCCAGATAGAGTACTACTCGGGAGTGAATGAGACGAACGAGACACCCAAAATAATCTACCCCCTCAACGCCGACGTTTCGGATAAGAAGGCGTTGGTCGTCGATGACGTATCGGACACAGGGGCGTCATTGAGGGAGGCGAAGGTTCACGTCGAGAGCCAGAGGGCATCCCAGATCAGGGTGGCGACCCTCCACGTCAAGCCTTGGACTACCCTCAAGCCGGATTACTATGCGGCAGAGACAGACGCCTGGATCGTGTACCCATGGGACCCCATCGAGTGCATGATTTCAATTGCGGCCAGATTTGAAAACGACGGCCTGAAACCCCATGAAATTAGAAAGAGGTTGGCGGAGCTGGGGTTCGACCCCAAAGTCTTGAACAGGCTTCCCTAGCGATCCTCGAAGACGTACAAGGCCCCATCGTAGCGTCGACCCCACCAGATCTGCCCCGGAGAGAACCGCCTCAGGACCTTCGCCTTCAAAAGTTCTGAGAGCTTCCTGTTAGCATTTTCAACGCTGATATCCTGATCCTTGAGGGGGGAGAGCGGGATGTCGACTCCAAGGGGGCGAGCGGGAATGATGTGCCTCGTGGCTTTAAAGGTGAACACCTTCCCTGCTTTT
>JAUWBQ010000225.1 GCA_030601645.1 Candidatus Bathyarchaeota archaeon
AGGAACTTTGTCTGTTCTCTGAGTTGAGGGACTATCGCGGCGAACTCGACGTAGTCTAGGGTGAGGTGCAGTAGCTGCGTCCTCCAAGCCGATTTTATCCTCGCCAGGACGCCCTCGTTGAAGATCCTCGAGGGGTTGTAGTCGTATTCTGCCAGGGCGCATTTTCTCTCGACCAGCTCTCTCAGGGACTCTACATCTGTATTCGGCAGGTGCGCCCATAGGTCGTAATAGTCTCGGGGGTTCTCTCGCGTCATCGCGGCCCTCAGTTTTTCTGCCATGAGCTCCTTGAAGCCGAGTACTCTGATGGATGAGGGTAGGTCCTCGCTGAACCCGGATCGGACTTGTCTCTCCTGGGGTGTATGGATGATGTCGTCTCTGAACGAGAGATCGAGGCGTATGCTGTTCCTGTAGTTTAATGGGCCTGTGTATGGGAACCTGTACCTTTTTCCTCCTCGGGTGTACCCTTCCTCGTGTACCTCCATGAATTTGATGGAGTTCACATTGACGTTGTTCAGGGACTCTAGCCGAGTCTCGGCTTCTTCTTCCAATAGATTCACCGCCGTGAAATCCAAGTCCTCCGAGAACCGGGCTCTGGGATAGTACACTTTCTTGATGGCAGTCCCGCCCTTGAATACCAGGTGGTCTCTCAGTTCACTTCTGGAGATGGCGTACAGTGCGCATGTTATGGCCAGGTCTTTCTCGATGGTGCCCACGGGGACGCCTGTCTCCACGGAGAGTTCGCGAAGCTCTATGTCGTCGATCATGTCAAATGTCCCGTAGTACCTCGGATGGAAGGTTGATCTTTAGGTTCCACGACGAGTTGTGCTTGAGGACCTCGTGGGGGGCTGTGGGGTCGAGCCAGCCGTAGCCTGGGCTTATCCCGGATCTCAGCTGCTTGAGGACATCCTCTGAGACATCTATCTCAAGGAGTTCGATGAGATACCCCAGTCTCTTGTGCACGGTCCTGTTGCCTTGCCTGTCAGCGTACTCGATGATTTTGTTCCAGTCCAGATCGTGGGAGAGGGCTTTGGCTGCTTCTACCACTCCGCCCGCATACTGTGGGAGGTCGAATGAGTCTATGACGGTCTTCTCGGGATCGGATACACGGAACCGGTGGCGCCCTGCCTCCCCGGTGGTCCATCCGAAGTACTTGTGGGGTTTTATGGTTATGAAGTGGACGGGGACAACCCCGTCGTAGACGAAGTCTCTCCTCCGGGTCGTAATGGCTATGAACACTGTCCGTGGGATCTGTTCCGTCATATGCCAGTGGTTCAGCGCGGTCCAGTAGCCCAAGTAGTAGTCTTCAAGGAGGCCATCCACCAGCGCATGGACCTGCTCCCTCCACTTGGGCAAATAGCCAGCCTTCGCAGGAATGAGGATGTAGTGGCCTCTCTTTATCCGTTGTATCCTTCCCTTGAGGGTTAACCTGTGTAGGAGCTTCCAGAGTACCTCATCGGAAGCCTCCAACAAGCCTCTGGCGTCGTCGACAGTGAAAACCGTCCTCTCATTGCGTTCAAGGGTGAATATAAGCTCCGCTTCGAGACGGCCCAGTTCATATTTCATGTAACGAAACTTCCCTTGTAGTAAATTATTGTTACATGGAATATTAATATGCTTTGGTGCATATAGGTTGCCAACACCGTAAGCGGTTTACATCAAGGGATTGGCAGCTATTCCAACAACATTACGCAGTCTTTGCCTTGGGTCTGCTGGCGATCGGCTGCTCTGCGGCGTAGGCTGCGAGGGCGAGAGCCCAGAATGAGAGATATATCACTAAGATGAAATGCTTGAAAAATATGCTCTAAATTCCTTGCCATAGTTCTGATAGTTTAAAACAAAATTAAATAATTTTTGCTATGGGTGCACTGCTGGGTGTTGGGGCCTGTTCAGCTCCATAGACGGCGAGGGCGACGGCCCAGATTCAGTCGTCGTGGGAGATGTGATGTCTAGTTTACAGGTGGGTTGCTGGTTGATATCCTAGAGACGCCGTTTTCCTTGTGACTGAGCCTCAGATGGGAGTTCGAATCTCCTCCCGGACTAATTCGCGTACACCCCAGTTGAACGCCACACGATCTAGATTTCATCGATTGCGGCCCTGAGCTTCTCTTCCAGGGAATCGGGGTCTCTCAGGGCCTCTTCCTTCCTTCCATCCATGTCTGCGATGGCGTCCGCCCTCGTCAGGACCCTCCTGCACCTCTCCGCCGAGGCGATGTCGATCATCCTCCCGTCGACGTTCACAGACGCCGTCCCCTTTCTCATCCCCTCCTCGAAGGCCTCCAGAGCCCTCCTCATATACTCTACCTCCTCCGGTGGTATGGAGAAACCATCGTTGAGATAGGGGATCGGCGCCGGATGGACGGACTGCGCGCCCTTGTAGCCCAGCTTCCGGGAGTTGACGGCCGCGTCGTAGGCCTTCTCGGGCTCTCTCCACGTGAAGGGCTCGACGCCGACGAGCCCCATCGGCTGGACTCCCGCAGCGTAGGCGTCCGTCAGGACCTTCGATCGGGCGTACCAGAGCTCCCGGCCCTCCCCGGTCGTCTGGACGCCCATCTCCTGCGTCAGGTCCTCGGCGCCGACCCCGATCGTCACTATCCTGGGGCTGGCGGAGGCGATCTCGAAGGCCCTGACTACGCCGAGGGCCGTCTCCACGGCGACTGCTATCTGT
>JAUWBQ010000147.1 GCA_030601645.1 Candidatus Bathyarchaeota archaeon
TCACCACCCCGTCCCGGAGGACTGGGAGGAACTTGTCCATCATGAACTCCTGCTTCATCTTCCACGCCCCGGCCCTCGCGTCGAAGAACATGAGGTTGCGCTCGTCCTCGGCTGCGGCGAGGTCCCACCCGAATGACCCCATCTCGTTGAAGAGGTGTTCCTTGGTCTCGTCGAAGCTGAGGAAGACCCCCTTCTCGCCGTGTTCCTGGAACCCCTTCATGAGGAACTGGACGCCGAGGGTCGTCTTCCCGGACCCGGGGCCGCCTAGCAGGAGGATCGTCCTCCCCTTCGGTAACCCCCCGTTCAACATCTCGTCCAGACCGGTTATGCCCGAGAGTGTTTGCTCCACCAAGTTGATCGCAGGTAGTTATTTGGATTCTTTAAGGAATTTGCGGTTTCGCAGCTGATCTGTGGGTACTTGCGCGCGCTGTCAATTAGTTAATTTTTAATGCTGAATGCGAATAATAGTAATTACAACCTCTTGGTGATGTGAATCAGATGAGCGCAGAACGGATGGCGAAGAGAGAGCGGGAGCTCCTGGAGATCTTCATGAACAACGCCTCGGACAGGTTCTACATCCTGGACGAGGGATTGAACATCGTCACCGTCAACGACACAGGCCTCGAGAGGTACGGTCTCTCAAGGCAGCAGATGGTCGGGAGGAACTTCTTCGACGTCTTCCCAAGCATCCGGGGTACCGGGAGACGGGAAGAATATCAACGCGTCCTGAAGTCTGGGGTTCCGTACTCCACAGTCGATCTGTCCGACCCGGACGACCAGTTCCGCCTACTGGCGTTCAGGATTGAGGGCGGGATGGGGCTCATCGTCACGGACGTCACGGAGATAATGGCCTATCAGAATCAACTGGAGGCCCTCCACGCAAGCGAGGTCGTGCACATTGAGAGGCTGAAGAAGCTTCATGTCTACACCCAGATAGTGAGCCAAGCGAAGACGGTTGAGGATCTCGTCGAATGCACGCTAGACGCGATGGAGTCTCTGTTTGATGTGGACCTGTGCGGTTTTCTAGTCGTGTTCAGAGATAATCTACGTTCATGTGGTGTGAGAGGCATCGACGTACCCTCTTCCTCCATACTTGATTTTAGTGAAACAGGGGTTGCTACTGCCCTCCTCCAAAGAAGATACATCGAAATAGAATTCCCTGAAGGCGGGTTGCCCCTCGACGGTCCTGGGATAACGGTCAGAGCCATAAAGCACAATAAAACCCAGTTGGTAAACGACATTCGGGAAGATCCGGAATACACGCCAATCATAGAGAATGATTTCAGAACTACAGTTGCACCCCCTCGTCTATCCGAGCTGGCTACTCCCGTATTTGTCGACGGTTTTCCATTCGGGGTTCTCAATCTTGAGGCGATAAGGCTAAACGCATTTACCCAGCAGGATCTGGAGCTCCTGGAGGTTCTAGCGGGGCAGGTGGCTGGAACCCTGAGGTGGCTGAAGCTAGAGGAGCGAATGAGGGAGCTTCACACATACATCCAGAGACTTAGCAGAGCCACCACCATCAGAGACCTCGTCGAGAGTACCATCGAAACGATGGAGTCTCTATTTGAGATAGTTGTCTGCGACTTCCTCATCATCATCGATAATCGTTTGCAGAGTCTAGCGTTAAGGGGACCCGAGCTGCCCCCACCGGAGGAACTACAGGTCGATGGACGAGGCGTGTCACAGGCGTTCTTTCCCTCGGAACCAACGGATACCCCTGTTAATCCCGCCATAGGCCTGAACCTAGAGGGGTCTGGGATATGCGCTAGGGCGATTAAGCAGGGAAAATCCCAGCTCGTTGGTGACATACGATTGGATCCCGACTATGTCATATATCATACTCCTGCGATGGAATTCTTTGCAGAAAAGGGAATCGAGATCCTCTCCGAACTCTGCGTGCCAATCGTGGTTGATGGGGTGCCATTCGGGATTTTAAATCTCGAATCAGGGAAGCTCAACGGCTATTCCCAACAAGACCTCGAACTCCTAGAGATTCTTGCCAACCAGGTGGGAATCGTAGTTTCTAACATGAGGGTTTTCAACGCAACAACGAAGAAGCTGATGCTGTCGCAGGAGCAGTATAGCGTACTATCCGACAATATGCATGAACATGCTTTGAGGTTAGCAGTCGTTCAAGACCTTGACGAGATAGCAAAAATAACCAAGAGCGCTATCAAAGAGATACTCGGATTCACTAGAGTAGGCTTGGGTATTATTGAAAGGGATGGTCTACGCTACCATAGCATTGACACACCCACCGTATCGGATATTATTCCTCTGGATGGTCCGGGCATAACGATAAGGGCTGTAAAAAGTGGGGAGACCCAGCTTGTGCCCGATACTGAGAGTGATCCTGACTTCATCACGCTGCGAACTTCTGGGCCTATAACGCGCTCTGAGTTGGTTGTACCGATTAGGATTGAGGACCAGATCGTCGGTGTCCTGGATCTAGCATCGGAGAACGTGGCCGCGTTCAATGAGCAACATGCCAAGGTCGTTGAGATATTTTCAAGTCACGTCGCGTCGGCGCTCAACCGCTCCAGGACACACGAGCTTGAGAGTTCACGGTCACGGCTGTTAGATTACCAGAGTAGGCTGGAGGCCCTTCACGCTAGCTCTACAAGGCTTGTACAAGCTAGCAACCTCGATGAGATCGCAGCGATTACCGTTGAGACTTTTTATCAGTCTCTAGGACACGCAATCGGGGAGATTGGATTCGTAGAGGACAATAGCCTTGTCATGTACGGAAACACTCAAAGAGATATCTCAGAAAAGCCCAGCATACCCCTCGAATCAAAAAGCATCATGGTTAGATGTGTAAAAACTAAGGAGATACAACTCGTACCTGATGTAAGTGAGGACCCAGATTACACAATATTATATGTTCCAGAGGAAGGGTTCTCTGCGAAGTCTGAATTATGTGTCCCAATAATCGTTGATGGCATAGCAGTGGGCGCCCTTAACGTCGAGAGCCAGCGAATAGACAACTTCACCCAAGATGATGCCCACCTGCTTGAGACCTTGGCACAGCACATCGCCTCCTCGGTTACACGACTGGAGCAAATCGATAGGCTTGAGAACTATCAGGGCAGACTGGAGGCCCTCCACGCTAGCTCTACAAGGCTTGTCCAAGCAAGAAATCTCGTTGAGATCGCTGCGATCTCTGTTGAGGCCATACATCAAGTACTGGGCAATGTATTTGGGGAGGTGGGGTTCGTAGAGGACGATAGGTTCGTCTGGTACGGATCCACTGAGAGGCAATTCGACGAGAGACCCAGCATTCCCCTCGAAGCTAGAAGTATTATCGTGAGATCTATAAAGACAAAGGAGACTCAGCTTGTAAGAGATGTCTCCGAGGATCCGGATTATACCATTCTGAACATTCCGGAGGAAATCTCAGTCCGGATGTCCGAATTATGTGTCCCCGTACTCGTTTATGACGAAGCAGTGGGCGCGTTAAACGTTGAGAGCTCGCTCATTGATGATTTCTCCCACGATGACGTACGCCTACTGGAGACGCTTGCTCAGAGCGTATCGTCGGCCTACAACCGATTGCAGGCTGATCAAACACGCGCCAGGCACTCCATCGAGCTGACCTACAGACTGAACAACCTCGAACCGGGAGACAGCTACATCTGCGAGTCCCATGACAGATGCTACAAGGTCTTCGCCGAACTCTCCATGCACGGGGTGCCGGGGCTCTGCATCGTCAGGGACGACCCCACGAAACTCGTGGAGAGATACGGCCTGGACCGGGAGAGCGTTCTGCTCCTCGCCTCAAGGTCGATCAGGGGTTTCTCCGCAGTAAACGACCTCCAGGAGATATCGCTGACATTCTCGAAGACGCTCAAGGAGGCTCACGAACCCATCATCCTGCTGGACGGGATAGAGTACATGATAACAATGTTCGGGTTCGAGAGGGTCTTCAACTTCCTCCAGGAGAAGAAGTTCGACATCCTGGAGGCCGAAGCCATCCTCCTGCTCCCCATCGACACAATGACCCTAAACGACCAGCAGAAGGCGCTCCTGTCCAGCGAATTGAAGACCCTCACATAGAAGCGAGAGCCCACCTGAACACAAAACCCAACAACACACTCCCCTCCGGGGACCAGATTCAGCCCCAAAACGTACTCGGGTTACGACAATTCAGTGAAAAACCACGCCAAGGAAACTTGAACCCAGACTCAAAAGCACCCCTGGCTTCACACGGAAACGACAACGAAAAATCCTTATGACCACCCACCGACGCGCCCCAGGAACCCTTATCCTAAGCCAGCCGCACGCGCCCTCACTCATCCCCAGATGGAGCCTCCTCCTCGGGCTCCTCCTCCACAAAGTCCGTCAGCGCCCTCTGCTCCGACACCACCGCATCCAGCCCCCTCCACTCCGCCTCGTCCACGACGCCCCCAACCTGCTCCTTGATCACCTTCGCCAGCCTGGCCCCGATCAACGGGATCTCCACAAGCCTCCCCACCGGCGCCCTCTTCAACGCAGCCACACTCTGGAAACCCGAGTTATACAGCAACCGAGCCCGCACCCGCCCGATCCCCCGCAACCTCACCAAAGGCAGCAGCTTCTCCGACACCCCGTACCTCACCCGATCCCTCAGCCGCCCCAGATGCCGCCGATGCTCCGTCAACCCCAGCACCCCCGCCAGCTCATACGTCGAATACAGCAGCCAGTTCGCGTTGGTCACAGCGCTGTACCGATCCCCAGGAGCCACCCCGTACCTGTCCATCAGCTCCCCCTCCGAGACCTCC
>JAUWBQ010000188.1 GCA_030601645.1 Candidatus Bathyarchaeota archaeon
GGCGGGGAAGAGACTGAGCCACATGGAGAGGTTCGCCCTGACATCCTTCCTCATCAACGCCGGGATGGAGATAGAAGACATAGTCAGTCTTTTCATGTCCGTTACAGACTTCGACGAGGGGTTCACCCGATACCAGATCGAGCACATCGCGGGCCTCAGGGGCGGCAGGACCAAGTATACTCCCCCCACTTGCTCCACCCTCCGGACCCACAGCGTCTGCTACAACCCCGACAGGCTCTGCGAACACGTGAGGCACCCGCTGAGCTACTACAGAATCAAGGTGCGGGATCACCAGAGGGAGCAGGAAGCCGTGCAGGCGGAGTAGAACCCTCAAATATCAGGAAATGCACATTAGCGGAGTCGGGGTTAACACGAACTTGAGCAGGACGGAAACAGCCGAAAAAACCCGGAGACTCATCAGTTCGGGCCTCCACTTCTGCAGATACTACGAGAACTTGGTGAGATTCAACCCGGAGTTCTGCGGTAAATGCCCCCACAACGGCCTGAGGCCCCAGACCAAAGATACAAACTAAATCAGAAACTTGTATTTAGGAGACGCCCGAGCTATTCAACGGAAAACCCATGGCGGAACAAGGCTGGGGCAGCGAGCAATACGTCTCCGATCAATTCAAGCGGTACTATGCCTCAGGAGCCAGATTCGTGGAAGCCCCGTCGGAGATCGAGCGACGGGAGTTCGGCTTCTTCTCCTTCGGGGGGAGGAGCATGTTCCGCCACATCGGGTTCGACGATACACTACGGCTCCGAGGCTATCTCATGGACCGCGCCCCCGCCCACACCTACTTTTCGGCCGCCTATTATCGAGATCCTGAGGCGGCGATGGCGCAGAAGGGATGGCTCGGCGCGGATCTCGTCTTCGACATAGACGCGGACCACCTCAACCTCCCCTGTCATGAGAAACATGACAGGTGGACCTGCAAGACCTGCGGTAGCGAAGGGGCCGGCCACCCGCCCGAGAGGTGCCCCGAATGCGAAAAAGCAACCTTCGTGGAGGAGAGCTGGCTATGCGAGCGTTGTCTGAGCGCAGCGAAATATGAAGCCCAGAAGCTCCTCGACATCCTCATCCAAGACTTCGGGTACAACCCTTCGAAGGAGATCTCTGTAAACTTCTCAGGTAACCGGGGGTACCACGTCCACGTGAGAAGCCCAGATGCAAAGGGGTTGGACCAGCTGGCTCGCAGGGAGGTCGTGGATTACATATTGGGGATAGGCATCCAGGCCGAGTTCCAAGGATTGATAGGGAGGCGAGTTGGGAGCAGCCAAACAACGAGGCAGGGGGGGTGGAGGGGGAGATCCATAAGGGCCCTTTACGACTTCGTCGCCAACATAACGCAGGATAAGGTTAAAGGGTTGAAGCTGGGCAGGTCCGCCTCAAAAAATCTTGCGGAGCACAGGGACGAGATCCTAGCCGCCATCATGGACAGGCACCCCGGCAGAATCGCCAGATACATCGACTCCAAATCTCTGGACAAGCTTCTGGCGGTGGCCGCGAAGGAACAGGCGTCCTACATCGACACCGTGGTGACCACGGACCTCCGGCGGTTGATAAGGCTGTCCAACACGCTGCACGGGAAGACGGGCTGGCTGGCCCAGAACGTGCCCCTGGACGATCTGGCCGATTATAATCCCTTGAGCAGGGCGATGGCGTTCACAGAGGGCACTGAGAAGGTTTACATCAGGAGAGCCCCAGAGATCGTCATAGGCGGGGAGACCTACGGCCCCTTCGAGGAGGAGAACCAGGAGCTCCCGTTGGCCGTGGCCATGTTCCTCCTCTGCAGGAGGGCCGCGAGGGTGGAGAGATGACAGAGGTATATTCGAAGCTCCTTGATGTCTGGAAGAAGGAGGTGAAGTTCAACGACCTCCAAGCCCTCCCTGAGGGCTTCTACGCCGAGATGGTGGGATACGTCTCCCAGCTGAGGGAGCAGACACGGATGATCGACAAGACATCGCTGAAGGGTCGCATCTCGGTGAAGGAGAAGGATAACGCGGAGAAGCTGCTCAGGGAGATCTCAAACCTCAGGCTCAGGAAGATCGTCTTGGCCGAGCTGGACAGGGTCGCTCTGGCCGGATCCGCCCTCACCAGGGAGGAGAAGAACCTTCTGGTGGATCTGCGCAGCCTCCTCACCGGCCATGAATCGAAATTGAAAAGTATATTAATGGGTCGTGTGCCTCAGGTAGACGCAAAACCCCCGCCTAGGACCGGTCTCAAGGTGGTCCGGTTCCTCCAGGCGGTGCCGGCGATCATGGGCATCGACATGAAGACCTACGGCCCCTTCGAACCGGAGGACGTCGTTTCGATCCCCGTGGAGAACGCTGAAAACCTAATAAGGCGGGACATCGCAAAAGAGGTGGATATTCAGAAATGAAGTTCCCGAAGTCCATGAGGACCCACTGCCCCAGGTGCAAGACCCATACCGATCACACAGTCTCCATCTATAAGGCGGGGAAGAGAAGGGCCGCGAAGTTAGGTGAGAGGCGTTTTGCTGCAAAGCAGAAGGGATACGGCGGTATGAAACGCCCGGTGCAGCACAACCAGGCTAAGGTCACCAAGAAGCAGTCCCTCATCCTCAAGTGCAATGAGTGTAACTACACCCTCCAGAGGAAGGGGATCAGGCTCAAGAAGGCGGAGGTGGTGTGACGCCCATGGAGTGGGAGAAACTCATACCCCGCCCGTCCTCCAGGTTCCTCAGGATCCGCTGCAAGACCTGCGAGAGCGAGCAGATCGTGTTCAGCCACACGACCCACACCATCAACTGCAGGACCTGCGGCGACACCCTGGCCCAGCCCACCGGGGGCAAGGCCAAGATCAACGGCATAATCCTGTCCGTGTTGGGGTGAAGTAGATGAGCATGGGAAGGTCCGAGTGGCCCGAGGTGGGAGAGCTCGTCGTCGCCACCGTCAAACGCATCGTGGGCCACGGCGCCTACGTCACCCTCGACGAGCACGGCGACAAGGAGGGCCTCCTCCACATCTCCGAGATATCCTCCCGGTGGGTGAGGAACATCCGTAACCACGTCAGGGAGAGGCAGAAGATCGTCCTCCAGGTCAATCGGGTCGACCCGTCCCGCGAGCAGATAGACCTGTCCCTGAGGCGGGTCACCCAGGACGAGCGGAGGAAGAAGCTCGAGGAGTGGAAGAAACACAGGAAGGCCGAGACCCTCTTCCGCGGCGCCGCCATCGAGCTCAAGATGGAAGTGGACGACCTCTACTCCAAGGCAGGGGTCAAGCTGCTGGATCATTATGGCAGCCTCTACGCCGGTCTTGAAGCGGCAGCGAAGAAGGGCGTCGAAGCCCTCCATGAGGCCGGCCTGACGAAGAAGATCTCGAAGGTCCTC
>JAUWBQ010000094.1 GCA_030601645.1 Candidatus Bathyarchaeota archaeon
GCTAGGTCCGACGGCCTCTCCGAGGACAGGCTCATCGAGAGGGTCGAGGTGAACCTCTGGATGTCCGAGAGGGAGGTCGGCCTCCTCGCCTTCCCCAAGGCCGACGGCACCCCGGACCTCATCGGGTTCAGCTCCACCGACGAGCGGGCCCACAGGTGGTGCAGGGATCTGTTCGACCACTACTGGGAGAGGGGCGAGCCGGGACACTGGGACGAGATCCACCTCTACTCTGATGAGAAGCAGTGAGACCCCAACGCGCTCGCCATGACGATCCGCGCGCAAAGCGGTTCAATGTTTAGAAGAACACACTAAATCTTAATTTAGTTAGAAATTTAAATTGAATAGGAACATGCAGATACTATCTGATCCCGAATACTCCAGATCCGGTCCGGAATGGTGGGTTTACGACCTACTCGTTCTGTTCTCACTGTTCATCGTCGAGATCTATGCCTCTATAAAATCGATCAGAGTCGTATGGATGGAAATTCCAAGGGAATTATATACCAATGCGCTCCCAGGCAACGCACTGCCCGAGAACATCGTCGAGACCACCCCGTTGACCTCGAGCGGCCTAGAGACGCCCCTGCGGCGATTCAAGATACACGACGAGGGGTGGAGCTCAAGGACCACGCAAATCTACATCGTCTTAGTCCTCTACGTCGCCGTCACCGGCTTTATCTCACTTTCCCTTCCCAAGCCCCTGTTCTTTGGCTTCATCCAATGGGGGATGCCCTTCGTAGCGGCCTACTTCCTGGCTAGGTCGTGGCGGAGGGAGGAGCACTAGTATATAGATTCCTGTGGGTACACGGTTATACCTCTGCCAGTGATCTTGTATGGTCTCGGCTGATCGTCGTGGTCGATGCCCCTCATCTTCTCCACCTGAATGGTCTTTGTTAGAGTCGAACCGACCTTCGTGGTCTGCAGGACGATGACCCCCTGGGCCAGATATTCCTCCAGCTGGAGGCTCCGGGCTAGACCGCTCGACCGGAGCTCCAGGGTGATCAGGCTCGTCGTGCCCAACTGGTTCAGGGTTTCGATGAGTTCGATGACCGCTCCCCTCCTCTTGACCACATCAGGAATCTGCATGACCAGCGACGTGACTGGATCTACAACGATTCGTTTAGCCTGAGACCTCTTCGTCTCTCTCTCGAGGGTCGAGATCATCTTCTGTATTGTGGTCTCGCCTCCCTTGACCCTTCGGGGAGATGCATCGACGAAGGTGAACTTGCCCTCAGACTCGGCGTCCGAGAGGTTCCACCCGAAGGCCTCCATCTCGCTGCTGAGGTGCTCTTTCGGCTCGTCTAGGCTCACATAGAGGCCGTTCTCACCGTAACTATACGCGCCCTCAATGAGGAACTGGATGCTGAAGATGGTCTTACCCGACCCTGGTCCCCCCAGAACCAGGATGGTTCTACCCCTTGGGAGGCCGCCTATCAACATCTCATCTAGACCACGTATCCCTGAGGGCGTTCGTTCGATCAAGCTTATCGGATTTAATATGCGAGACGACTTTATGGGATTTTTGGTAAGCTCTTTTTAATAAACGAATGCTGAAAAATCAACGTGTAACATCTGCCGATGATTATTAAATTCATCCTTTTTTAAAAATAGTATTGTAAAATCAGTGGATAATAACATAAATTTATAGTTAAATTTATTTAATATTGAAGAGATTCTAAATTAGAATTGTGCGCCCATTTCCTGATAGAAGGGGTAGACCAGCTCGTCCACGGTCAGACAAAGAGAGGTAACGTACTCCTACTATCAGCAATGCCAGGGACCGGAAAGAGTACATTCGGGCTCCAATTCCTTGAAGAAGGTTTCAGAGAAAATCAGCCGGGAATCGCGATTGTAACCGATATCTCATCAGAGGAGTTCGTCTCCATGGCCGATACATTCGGCTTCAGATGGGAGGGACACGTTGAATCGGGTCTTCTGAAGATCGTGGACTGTTACTCCCATATGCTGGGAAGAGGGCGCATGGGAAACGAGGTCTATTCGAAGTTCCAGGTCAATGATCCCGAGGACCTTACCAACGTGAGCATCACACTGAGCGAGGCACGGGAGGACACGGAAAATGGCCGGCTGCTGCTGGACAATGCATCCACCTTGATACTTCTTTCGAATCCATCTGCGGGGGTCAAGTTTCTGTCAAGCATATCCTCGCGGATGAAACGAAGCGGGTTCACCTGTGTTTTCATCCTAGAGGGCGGCGTTCACGATACACAGATCCTGAATAGGCTTCGCTACCTATTGGACGGGGTTCTGGACATGAGATTGGAGGAGACCGAGGACGACAGACAAAGATTCTTCAGGATTTACAGCCTGCGCGGATGCAGGCACGAGACGAGGTGGATATCGTTCACCATCAAAGACAACGGCTTTTTCTTGGAGGTCTAGACTTTGCGGGAGACTGCTCTCAAAAAAAATTCCAAGAAAAGCCTGCGAAGTATGTCGTCTGCAACCCTAACTGACCCGATATCTTCACAGCCGTTTGATATTTTCAGGATTATCGAGGAAACACGTGAGCTGAAATGCTAGGAAAGAGGATACCTCAGAGGACCAAGATATATTTCATATTCGCCGTAATCGGCCTCATAATCGTTGGAGCCGCCGTCGTATACTTGATCGCCCCTCCGAGGACCTCGACCACTATCGTGGTTGAGCACTGGACCGAGCTTGTTGAACCCGATAGACAGATCATCCTGAATCAACTAGCAGAAGACTTCATGGAAGAAAACCAAGGCATCGAGGTGGTCATCGTGCCCGTGCCGGAGGACGACCTCCCGGAAAGGCTCGCCGAGGCGAAGGAGGCCAACGCCCTCCCGGACACGGTGCGCGTCGGCTTCGGGCACGTGGGGGGATGGACCCTGGAGGGGATACTCGATCCGGGACCCGCCCAGGAGATCATCGATGAGCTAGAGGGCGACACCTGGGGCGCCGGAACCCTGGAGCTGTTCAGATCGCCGAGCGGCGAAGGATCCGCGGCCGTCCCATCCGACGGCTGGCTGCAGGGGATATGGTACAGGAAGGACCTGTTCGAGGCAGCGGGCCTCGACCCCCCGACGACGTGGGACGCAATCTTGGAAGCATGCAGGGCCTTGAACAACCCCACGGAAGGCTTCTACGGAATCATGCTGGGCACAAACCCGGAGACCGTGTACACCCAACAATGCTACGAAGCGTTTGCCCTCTCAATCGACGCCAGGGCGTTCGACTACTACACAAGGGAGCCCACCCTAGATACACATGAGCAGGCGGCCACACTCGAGTTCTATGCCGAGCTGGCAAGCTACGCCCCAGCCACACCCATAACATGGGAGGATGCCAACGAATACTACCTGACGGGCAACAGCGCCATGATGATCTACTCGACGTACATCATCGACGACATCCTCGGAGTGGACAAGAGAGACTGGACGCCGATCCCGCAGCTATCCGAGAAAACAGGGTTCGTATCCACCATCGAGGGGCCGTCAGGGAAAAAATCTGCCTGGGGCGAACTCTACGGCTTCGGCATATCGACGACCGCCGACAAAGAGGCCGCAAAAGTCTGGATAAAATACATCCTCGAGGAACGCCTCTACGACTACGTCTCCATCTCGATAGTGGGCATGCTGCCCGCGAGGAACACCATCATCGAGAGATGGAAGGAACATGAATACTTCGCAGAGTATTCCCCAGAGCTCGCGGACCAGATAATATCCGGGTTCAACTTCATCGAGAGATGGGGATACCAGGACGGTAAGGTCTTCCCCGGGGTCGCCGAGCTATACAGCGAGTTCCCGATACCCCAGGTCATCGGTAAACTGCTCGAGGGCGAGCTGACACCGGCAGAAGCCGCCCAGTGGGTCCAGGATGTAATGGAGGAGCTGACCCAAGAATAGAGGAGAGAGTTGGAATGAGAAGAACCGTCGGATCACAGAACTGGAAGATAATAGCATTACTCGTCTTAGTTTCCGTGGCATCGACACACGCCACGCCCCCCGTTCGTGGGCAAACGGAGAGGCTGGTCGTCCTGATGCCCACACCTTCAAAATACATTGACCCATACATCGAGATGTTCCAAGAGTGGTACGAGGCAAAGACGGGAAAGACCATAGAGGTCCAGCACTTCCGGCTGGGGGGCGTCAAATGCCTGAGCCACGTCGAGTCACAGGGAGGGAACCCGCAGGAAGACGTCGTCGCGAGCCTCGGATACGACGAGTTCAAGAGGCTCAAGACAGGGGGCTTCCTCGAGGCCTACATGGCCCAGAACAGGGAGCAGATACCCGAGAAGATAGGCCCCCTCATCGGAAAGGATCAAGCCGGCTACTACACCGGTTTCAGCTTGGCGGCATATGGCATCATGCTGAACACACAGGTCATGGAGGACGAGAACCTGGCCAAGCCCACTGGATACATGGATCTCGCCCTGAACGAGGACTACTACGGACGCATAGCAAGGGGGTCGCCGATATCGACGAGCATCGCCCACGGAAACGCCGAGGTGATACTCGGACACTACGGCTGGGTGCAAGGGTGGAACGTGAGCATCCAGCTGGCATCCCTTATATAGACAGGTTCTTCATCAGCACGGACACGGCCACGGCTTCAACCGCCTACGGGGAGTACGCCGCAGTCCTGACCAAGAACACGTACTGGAACGAGTACGTTCAGGCCGGATATCCGGTCGAGTGGATATGGCCCGACGACGGGACGGGCGTCTACATCCTGTACGCTGGGATACTGAAGGGGGCTGAGAACCGGGAGAACGCAGAGCTCTGGATAGACTGGATGCTCAGCGGGGAGGGGCAGCGGGCCTGGGTCGAGTTCCGTCACGAGACGGTCTTGAGGTCGGACATCGTGCTGCCCGGGGGCATACCGACTCTGGACGAGCTGGACATCGCGGAGAAGATCGATCCAGCCTACAACTCCACGGTCGTACAGCAGCAGTACGATGCGGTGAGCACCATCTGGTCCGAGAAGCTGATAGGGTCTCACAGCGTGATCCAGAAGAACTACCTGAATAAGGACACGCTCTACGGCTACCTCGACAGCTGGATAATCAAGCCGACTCAGCAGGCGGACGACGCCATAACACAGGCCCAGAACACGATAGATCTGGTCGAGGCCGTGGAGCTGACCGAGACGGGACAGGTCCTGCTCCAGCAGGCGAAGACGAAGCTGTCCGAGGCTGAGACGGCATCCCGGATCTATCTCGACCATGAGAAGGCCGTGGAGCTGGCGAGCGAGTCCTACAGCCAGGCTCAGATTGCGGCGGGGTATTCTCCCCCTCCTCCAGTCTGGCCCTACTACCTGGCCATGATAATCGCGGTGGTCCTCGCCGGATCCGTCAGCGGGAAACTGGGATACGACTACTTCAAGAGACGGTACAAGGAGTCCATCGATGAGGTTTTCCAGAACCTTAAGGACAAGCTCGAGGTCGACGAAGCCGGGCGCCTTCTCCTGGTCAGCGACGTAATGAGGGTGCCCATGATCCTCGCCACGAGGGATCACATCACCCAGATTCAGAAGACCTGTGAACGGATCCTGGGCAAGGAGAGGATGGTCGAGGTCATGTACCAGAGTGGCTTTGAGAGCGGTTATGATTTCGCCACCGCGATCGCAAGCATGTCCGAGTTGAAGGGGGTGCAGATACTCGAAGAATACATGAGGCTGGCTTCGGTTCGAGGGTGGGGGCGCTTCAAAAAAATATTGACCGATGTCGAGTCAGGAGTGTTCACCATCCAGATACAAAGTTCCATCGTCGAGGAGTTCCCACCCGGAGAGGGAAGGGTCTGTCATATCTGGAGGGGACTATTCGCGGGAGTCGTCCAGGCGGTCCTTGAGAGCTTGGAGAAGACGGGGGATTTGAGGAGTGAGGAGACAATGTGTTTGGCAGATGGGGACTCTCATTGCGAAATACGAATCACAGTTACATCCACTGGATCTGATGACCTGAGTCCAATGTGACTTGAATACTCCTTCATGAACTTTGTACACCGGGTAGTAATGGTCTGTAGAAGACATCGTAATATCGTGCGCGGTTTACGTTTTTACACATGGCAGGGAGCTGGTTACGTAAATATAGTTTGGGCGAGGAGCCCATCTTACATGGCACGCTCGCTTCACCCTTAACTTACCCCCTATCAACGATGGCGTTACATTCATCCGGTCTGCCTATTGCTTTGGAAGTCGGGATGGTTGTTTACTGTCCTTCCTCCCCTGGGAACACCGCGTGATTCTACACGTATAATTAGCGAATGAATGTATACCAGGGTTGCAGCCATGCCCTTATATACCAGAGAGCGGGAATCTCTGGCGCTGGAGCTGTGGGTGATGCCGAACTCAAACACAGAGACCTCCTAGCCTTGATCCAGAAGTACGGGATGTACCCGGGGGAGAGGCGGGGGGGAGAGAAAGAAGATTCCTAGAAGCGTGGATGCGAAAAGTCGCAGCTGGGCTTTGACTCTACGTTTTAGATCATGTCCCACCAGGATTCTCCGCCTAGACTGGGTTCTTCTATTGTGCCTTGGGCTGGACCGCCTCGGCCTCTTCAGCCCTTGCCTCCTTGAAGGCCAGCGCGATCACTATCGACAAGGCGACCAAAGCGGCGGAGGCGAGGAACGGGCTCCTAAACCCCACGCCGCTGTAGAGATACACCGCCAACACTGGCGCCACGGTGCTCCCAAGCCGCATGCTCATCATCCTGACCCCCAGCGCCGAGCCCATCAGCTCCGATGGAATGAAGTCGGCCAGCAGCGCCAGGCTCGACGGCCAGGTCATGCTCCGCAACCCGCTCACCGCCGCGTAGAGGACCAATAGGACCAGCCAGTCATCCACGAACAGCCAGGCCCCCAGCAGAAGGGGAATGGGCAGCAGGCTCAGAACCAGGACCTTCTTCCGCCCGTAGCGATCCGCCAGCCGCCCGCTGGGGATCTGGA
>JAUWBQ010000159.1 GCA_030601645.1 Candidatus Bathyarchaeota archaeon
GCCACCGCCATGCGTATGAGGAGGATCTCGATGAACCTCGTCGAATAGACGAAGAAAGGGATCGAGACCAAGGTGAGGAGGAGCGACGCTAGGAGGGATCTGGTCCTGCCGTATCGGTCGACTATCATCCCCGCAGGGATGTACAGCAGCGTCTTGAGGGCCGCCTCCACCAGCAGGATCAGTCCCCACTCCACCGACGAGAGGCCGATACGCTCCATGGCGTAGACCACCCAGAAGGGGCTCGCGACGCCGTTGCACATGAACAGGAGGATCAACACGACGCCGAGGGCCTTCACGGAACGGGGCAGCTCAGCGAGCATGGAGGGGACGCTGCTGTACACTTCCTTGAAGATCTTCGTGATGTCGGAGAGGGTGACCTTCTCGCCCTCATAAGTGGAAGTTTCCTTGAGGTATCGAAGGTTGATGGTGGCGCTGATGATGATCGCCGCCGCTAAAAGGCTGTAGAGGATCCTCATGCCGAAGGCGGCGCCGTAGATCTCGATGATGGTCCCCGCGATGTACGGACTAAACATGGCCAGGGTCGACGCCACAGTGTTCATAGTGGCGATCCCCGTGCCCCGGCTGCTTGGCTCCAAAGAGTCCGCGATTATGGCGGAGGTGGGTGGGAACTGCAAGGTCATGAAGCCCTGAAGGAACGCCGTGAGGGCGATCCACTCCCAGCTCGGGGCGAGGACGTAGAGCAGCATCGTGGCCCCCGAGAGGTAGCCTGCCAGGGCGATCAGCCTCACCCTGCCCGTCCTGTCTGTGAGGTACCCCGAGATTGGGAACATGATCAGGCCCGCTAGGGGGCGGAGGGAGTTGATCAACCCGATCTGGGCGGGCTCTCCCCCGAGGGCTAAGATGTAAAGGGAGGCGTAGGGCATCACCATGCTTCTGAAGAACCTGCCCAGGACCTGTGTCAGAGTGAGGACGAGTATGTTCCCCCGCATAAAGCTGAAGACGCCTCGAATCCCTCGACTGCCGGACATGTTCTAAACTATACCAACCGATAAATGATATCTTACTTACCTCTCAGATCAGATAATAAAGAATTGTTTGTACGATTAGAAGCCCATCTCGATGTTCATGCACACGAGGGGATAACATGCAGACCTTAAATTATAAGATCAGTGATTAATCCTTCAGTGGGTTCCTTGAGGCAGGGTAAGGAACTTCTGCGGGTGAAGAACCTAGAGATATCGCTCATCAAAAAAGAGGCCTCTATAAAGATCGTTGACGGCGTCGACCTGAAGATACACGAGGGCGAGACGGTCGGCCTGATAGGCCCCTCCGGGACAGGGAAGACTGTCGCAGCCAAGGCGATCATGGGGATACTTCAACCCATAGGGAAACCCGATTGGATGATCGAAGGGGAGGTCCTGTACAGGGGCAGGGATCTGATGAAGCTGTCCGGGGAGGAGCTCAGGGAGCTGAGGGGAAACGAGCTGTCCATCATATTCCAGAAACCCGCCAGTTCGATGAATCCGATGCTCATGATCGGGTCCCAGACGGGGGAGCCAGTGGAAGCCCACGAAGAGATCGAGACGCAGAGGCTGAGAGAGCTGGTGTTGGACTACCTGGGCAAGGTGGAGCTGCCGGATGCCAAGAGGAGGTATCGTTTCTATCGGCATCAGTTCAGCGGTGGCGAAGCCCAGCGCATCATGATCGCTATGGCTCTGATATGCAGGCCCTCCTTCCTCATAGCCGACGAGCCCACCAGCGATCTGGACATCACGGTCCAGAGGCAGGTCTTGGAGCTCCTGAAGAGGGTGAAGGAGGAGTTCGGCCTCTCGATGCTTTTGATAACCCACGATCTGGGGGTGATAGCGGAGATGTCTGACTATGTCTACGTGATATACGCCGGGAGGATCGTCGAGCACGGCGACGTCCACACGATCTTCGAGGAGCCCGGACACCCCTACACGAGGGGTCTGCTGCGCTCCATTCCCCGGATAGACGCGGACCATTTCGAGCTGGAGGGGATCCCGGGAGAACTGCCGCAGCCCCCCTACGACATCCCAGGGTGCGTGTTTCATCCGAGGTGTAAATACGCAGAGGACCTATGCGGTGAAGAAAGACCCGCATTGGAGGAGATTGTGTCAGGTCACTTCGTGGCGTGTTTACGGGCCATGGAAATTTAAAGCCTTTTTTCAATGTCTCGTGATCGTGCCTTTTTTGGGAAAATTCGATCTTCTCGGCTCAATGAGCATGAAACAGCCAGTATCCGACAACCTCGGGGCTCTCGTGCATAATGTTTAAATCTCTACTTGAGGAGGGATGGGGAGGTGAAGAGCACGATTTGGAGCTATCGCGTCTCTCATCCTTTATGGCTATATTCGGGGCTGTGAACATCTTCTACGCTATCTACGGCCTCACCCAACACGACTGGGTGAACACGTTGATGCCTCTGGCGACTTATCTGGTCCTGATGTACTCCGCCGCCATAGTGGATGACAAGTCACAGAAAGAAAGGCTGTCCAAGGGCGGATAGATGAAGCGCTGGGCAGACCCGGGTCTCAGGGTCCCGCGATGAGCCTATCGGAGGGATCCGAAAACCACGATGTCCTGATGACAAGGTCATTTGAAAATAGAGTGGGTTCCACGATGGAGCGTCTCACAGGGCTCTGGCGCGTGTCATCGAATAATAGATTTCTACAATTTTTTCATTTTAGTACTTATTGAGCCTTAGAGTTTGAACCCTCGATATCCTGTTATCAGCTCGCGATATCCTTCCATGAGACTTCGTAAGAGCTGTTTCGCTGATTATGAGCCCCCGTGATTAGATTATCTCGAATCGGTGAAGGTGTTTCTCGTCGGTGAGGGAGTAGTAGACCCATTTTCCCCTTTTGCTGTGTTTGACCAGGCCGGCGTTCTCCAGCTTTTTTATGTGGTATGATATGTTTGGTTGAGTCATGTCGAGGGCGGCCGTCAGTTCGCATACGCACATCTCCCTGAACGTGAGTAGCTTCAATATCTTGAGGCGGTTCTTCTCTGCGAGGGCGTTGAATATGCGGGCTTTCCTTTCGAAGTCAAATTTTTTAAAATAATCATCCGTTGATCTCTTGAGCAGGGGCTCGTGTTCTTCGGCGTTATTTACGTCGCAGAAAGGAGTCTCAAGCAGCTCGCTCAGTTTTTCCTTGGTAACATCTCTTTGCATTCGCTCACCCCTGATGTGTTTCTATCTGGATTATTTAACGCATAAATAAATTTAAATGTGTTTATATGATCTCATTTGAGATGCGAAGGAGCTTTGAAAAATGACGGAAAGCAAGGCTCATCTAGGATACTTCGAGAAATATCTCGCCGTCTGGGTGGCCGCCTGCATGGCGGTCGGCCTCATCCTCTCCCAGTACTTCCCTGCCCTGAGCCAGGCGATAGACAGCTGGCAGGTGAGGGGCATCTCGATACCCATCGGCATCTGCCTCTTCCTGATGATGTACCCGGCCCTCCTCAACCTCCAGCTGGGAGAGTTGAAAAAGCTGGCCAGGAACCCGAAGCCGATAATACTGACCCTCTTCTCCAACTGGATAATAGCGCCCATTGTCACCGTGATGCTCGCAAACCTGTTCCTCTCCGGCCACGACCAGCTCATAGTCTCCATCATACTCCTTGGCTCAAGCCCATGCACGGCGATGGTCCTCGTCTGGGGCACCCTGGCCGAGGGGAACCAGGAGCAGAACTTCATCACGACCAGCCTGAACACCGTCACCATCATGATCCTATACGCGCCGGTGGTCTCCCTCCTGACTGGCGTCCAGAACATCCCCATCGACAGGGCGATGCTGCTCATCTCCGTGGCGGTGTTCATCGGCCTCCCCATCATCATAGGGTACCTGTCCAAGAGGTACCTGACACAGTCCAGGGGGGAGGAGTGGTTCCACGGTGTCTATAGGCCCATCGTGGGCAGGATCTCGATGCTCGCCCTCCTGACGACGCTGATAGTGCTTTTCTCGCTGAACGGGGACGTGCTGCTGAAGCATCCGGACCTGATAATGCTGATCTCTGTGCCGCTGCTTGTGGGCTTCTTCGTGGTCGTGGGGATCAACCTGATGCTGACCAGGTTCGCCGGCCTCCGGTACAAGGAGGGGATAATCACAGTCATCATAGGCTCCTCCAGCCACTTCGAGATCGCCATCGCCACGGCCATCAGCCTGTACGGCCTGGGATCCCAGGCGGCCCTCGGAACCACCATGGGCCTTTTTTGGGAGGTCCCGGTCATGTTCAGCCTGGTGTACATTGGAAAGAAACTGGGCGAGAGGGGCTTCTGGAGAACGGAAACACCGACGGAGCCGTTGAGACCATGAGCCAGGAATACATGGAGGCGACGATCGACAAGTTCATCCTGAGGGTCAAGAAAGGCCTCA
>JAUWBQ010000017.1 GCA_030601645.1 Candidatus Bathyarchaeota archaeon
ATCGTCGATAACCTGCAGTTGAGACCCACTCCGAGGGATGGAAACGTCCGCCTGGTTCTGCCATATGATGACGGCGTCTTCTATAAGACCCAGACATTGGGCGACGTAAAGATAGTGTCAGACGTTCAGCTATACGTGGATCTCGTCAACTACCCATCGAGGGGGGAGGAGGCAGCCCAGAAAATACTTGACACGATACGGGAAAAATGGAGTTCATCCTTGCTGAAAGGTCGATAAAATGTATGATAGGAACCTGACCGAAGCCTCCAAAGGGGCACTCCTCGAGCTCTGCATGGCCCTGAACAATTACAGGCATGAATTCGTTTTGGTAGGTGGATGGGCGCCCTACTTTCTATCCAGGGAACATTTCGACCACTGCGGCTCCATAGACATGGACTTCGTGCTGAGGCCCGCGATAATCCAGAGATATGAAAGCATGAAAGACGTCATAGAGACCCTAGGATACGCTGTGACCAGAAACCCCTTCAGATTCGAGAGAGATATCGAGACCGTTGATGGAGCACGAACATTCCAGATCCACCTGGATTTACTGACTGAACCTGAACCCGCCCTCAATCAGGAATTCCTTGTGGAGGTGCAAGAAGACCTACGAGCGTGTCTGATACCGGGCATCAGCATCGTCTTCGACCACTACTATGAACTGGAGCTGGAGGCAACACTTCCTGGAGGGGGAGAAGCAGCCCACACCATAGACGTCGCGGACATCGTGGGGACACTGACCACGAAAGGCAACGCCTTGCCCAGGCTTAAAGATAAAGACAGCTACGACATATACTCGGTTGCAGGATTCCACACGGGGTCACCGATCACGGCAGCACAACGATTCAATGACCTGATTCGAGCGAGACAAAACGAGGCCAACCCCACGATATTGCAGGCATTGAGAAACATCCACTACGGCTTCTCTTCCAGAACTCGATACGGATGTGTCTCTGTCGCCCGGTTTCTCGGTTCAGACGGACCAGTTCAGAATGACGCCTATCAGAGGATAACCGCATTCATAGAAGACCTGGATATAAATCTAGAGCAATAATTTTTACTAGCCCGGAGCTGGTGAACGGTTAGCCCAACGATGTGCGGGTTCGCGAGGGTGAGGCCCTTAGATGTTGATAACGATCCAGTGAAGCGTGGATGCGACGTCGTATCGAGAAAATTTGAAGGGGTAGGTGAATTAGGGCTCTCGGGCGGGGGTTCCAAAATGGCTAAAGGGGGTAGGTTCAGATCCTATTGGGTTAGTCCTACGTGGGTTCGAATCCCATCCCTCCACACAATCCTGCTGGAAACTTCTAACCCAACTACTATGCGCGCACCGGGTCAACACCCAACCCAAGGGGCATAACACACAAAAGAAGGCACCCGATCACAACTTCGACATCTAACCCCCAACAGAAACGATATGAATCCCGTCGCCAGAAGAGGAAGGGAGGCTATCAGGATTGGCCGATTTCAAGGACACGTTCGGGAAGGCCCTCGTGGCCCATCACCGGGGGGAACCCGCAGACCACGTCATCGAGAGAGACGATGGCTTGATCGACGAGATAGACACCGGCATCTACTTCCTCGAATATGATGACTGGCCCGAGTTCGAGAAGGAGGCGATGCTTGAAGCAAAAGGGCGGGTCCTGGACGTGGGATGCGGGGCCGGGAGGGCGGCAGTCTGGCTCCAGGAGAGGGGGCACGACGTGGTGGGGATAGACGTCTCCCCCCTCGCCCTCGAGGTCTCCCGGCTCCGGGGGGTCCGGGACTGCCGGCTCATGGACGTCAGGGAGCTGGACTTCCCCGACGGGGCCTTCGACACGGTGCTGATGATGGGGAACAACCTCGGCATAGGGGGAGACGCAGGCCAGACAAGGCTGATTCTGGAGAGCCTCCACAGGATCACCGCGGACGAAGGTATCGTCATCGCAGAGACCAGGGATCCGTTGAAGACCGACGACCCGGCCCATCTGGCGTACCACGAGAGGAACAGGGGGATGGACAGGCCCCCGGGGCTGGTGAAGATCCGGATCGGCTTCAGGGGGGAGTTCGACGACTGGTTCGAGTTCCTCCTGCTGGGGGAGGAGGAGCTGGCAGAGTTGTTGGAGCCCACCGGCTGGTCCATATCGAGGGTCTATGGTTTGGGTGGGGCAACCTTCGTGGCCATCCTCTCCAAGGGGCCCCCCGGCCGATAGGTGATGACGTCAGCACACATCCTTTTAACATGTTCAGACCCTGAATCTACCGTGATTCTATGTCCGTGATACCTCCGCTGGAAGACGGAGAGCAGAAGGTCTTCTTCGAGGCCGGGGGCGAGTGGTGCTACCTCTGGACCCCCGAGACTTTCAGGAAGGACGAGGCCGCCCCGGTCGTGATCCACCACCACGGCGCCCGGGGATACGTGAGGGAGGACACCGCAGACTGGCTGGAGGCCGACTACAAGGTCGCCTACCTGGAGGCGGTCATGGCCGGGGGCGGCTGCGCGATAGCCGGCTCCCACGCCTGCGGAGACCACTGGGGCAACCCCGACGCCGTCGCGGCCAACGCCGCCCTGTTCGAGGCCCTGGCAGAGTCCCCCCACATCGACGCCGATAGAACCGGCCTCATGGGCGGTGGGCTTGGAGGAGCCCTCATCTGGAACTCGGTGCTGGGACCCCTGGCAGGCAAAGCCAAGGTCGTCGTGGTGATGCAGGCGGTCGCCCACCTGACGGCGGTGATCAGGGAGGGCAAGTTCAAGGCACCATGCCTTAGAGGATACGGCCTCCCCGAGGACACCCCCGACGACGAGGCCATCGAAAAGATCCTCCCGTATGACCCCATGCCCCGGCTTAAGAGCCTAGCACCGGGCACACCCCTACCCCGGACCGCCATCTACCACGGGGCCGTGGACGCCAACATACCCGCCGAGACGAACGCGATCCCCCTCTCGGAGGCCCTCAAGAAAGCAGGTGGAGCAGTCAATCTGGAGCTGTTCCCCGAGGTGGGGCACAACGTATACGGAATAGGGAAGCCCATCGAGGAGCGCCTCAAGGCCTTCTTCGGGGCCCACCTCTGATGCAATTTGAACTGGAAGGATGATGGCTGGTGAATCTTGAAGAGATCATCGACGGCGTCCCCGATTACGAGGAGTTCCTGACCGTAGACGAGCTGAACGACAACTCCGAGGCCCTCGCAGGGGAGCACGACCACGTCGAGATCTTCGAAGCTGGCGCCTCCACCGAGGGAGAGATCATCAGATGCCTCAAGATAGGAGACGGGCCGAGGAACGCCCTCCTCTTCGGCTTCCCCCACCCAAACGAGCCCATCGGCTCCATGACCCTAGAGTACCTGTCCCGCAGGCTCGCGGAGGACGACGGTCTCCGGGAGGAGCTGGGCTACACCTGGTACATCGTCAAGTGCATCGACCCCGACGGGGCCCGTCTCAACGAGGGCTGGTTCAAGGAGGAGTTCTCCCCCCTCACATACGCCCTCAACTTCTACCGGCCCCCCGGGAAGAACCAGGTGGAGTGGACCTTCCCCATCGACTACAAGACCCTCCACTTCCACAGCCCCCTCCCCGAGACCCAGGCCCTGATGCACATCATCGACGAACATAGGCCCGAGTTCCTCTACAGCCTCCACAACGCCGGGTTCTGCGGCGTCTACTGGTACGTTGGGAAGGAGGTCCCGGACCTCTACCCGAGGTTCCACTCCCTCGTCCGCGACCAAGGGCTGCCCCTCCACATGGGGGAGCCGGAGACCCCCCACATCGAGAAGCTGGACGACGCCATCTTCAGGATGTTCGGGGCCGAGAGTTGGTACGACTTCACAGAGAAGCATTCCGACGTCGACCCCGCCACCCTGCGGGAGCACGGCACCAGCAGCCACGGCTACCTCCGAAGCGTATGCGACGGCTTCACCCTCGTCTGCGAGATGCCCTACTACTACGACGAACGGGTCACAGACGACTCCCCCTCGGACGTGGAGCGGAGGGAGGCCGTCCTTGGGGGGATCGAGCGCGGAGAGGAGTTCTACAGGTTCCTGAAGCCGAGATTCGACAAGATATCAGTCAAGGCGAACAAGTCCTCCAGACTCTACGCCGCGGTCTCAGACCATCTGGAGAACTTCGAGAAACGGAACGCCCCCAGGAGGAAGCACGCCGAGACCACCGAGGAGTACGAGGGGAAGGCCACCGTCGCCCAGGAGTTCGACTCCTGGGTCTCGACGAAGTTCTACTCGATGCTCAGGATGGGGATGGCGCTGAGGGTCGCCGACCGGGCGCTGGCCACCGGACCCGACAGGAAGCTAGAGGCGGTCAGGGAGGAGATCCACGGCAGGCTGCTTGAGACAAACGACGCCGTCATGAAAGAGGCCGAGATCGAGGTTATCCCCATCCGGAAGCTGGTCCGGATCCAGCTGGGCAGCGGCCTGATGATAGCCGAGCACCTGAAGAGCCGCTGAGGCGAATCCCCACCATTTCTTATACTCGTTGGCTGTATTCTCATCCGATTCTCCATGTTGGACAATGTGAAGGTGGCCGCCGCCCAGGTGGCCCCCGTCTTCATGGACAAAGAAGCTACCATCGACAAGGCCTGCGGGACCATCGAGGAGGCCGGGACGGAGGGGGCCCAGCTCCTGGTCTTCTCGGAGACCTTCGTCCCCGGCTACCCCTACTGGAGGGGGCTCCAGCCCATCAGCCGGTGGTCCGACCTCATGGTCGAGTACCAGAAGAACTCCCTGGAGATCCCCAGCGGCGACACCAACGTCCTCTGCGACGCCGCCCGGGATGCTGACATCATCGTCGCCCTGGGCTGCTCCGAGATGAGCGACAGGCTGGGCAGCGAGACCCTATACAACACCATCCTGTTCATCGACAACGAGGGGGAGATCCTGGGAAGGCACAGGAAGCTGATGCCCACCCACGCGGAGCGGATCATCTGGGGGATGGGGGACATCAGCGACATCCGGGTCTTCGAGACAGAGATCGGGAACATCGGGGGCATCGTCTGCTACGAGCACCACATGACCCTCCAGAAGGCGGCCATGGCCGTCCTCGGGGAGGAGATCCACTGCGCAGTCTGGCCCGGCTGGTGGGTGATGGAGCGCCACCCCGGCGCCAAGAGGAGATACAGACCGGGCGACCCCACTCACCTCTGCGACATAGAGCACGCCATCAGGGAGTACGCCTTCGAGACACAGACCTTCGTCATCAGCGTCAGCCAGTACATCCCCGACGACCAGATGCCCGACTACTGCAGGGACTTTAACATCGCCGCCGGCGGCAGCTGCATCGTCAACCCCGCGGGCGTCTACCTCGTGGAGCCCGTCTTCGACCGGGAGGAGATCATCTACGCCGAGCTGGACGCAGACGACCGCCGCCACACCAAGGCCTACTTCGACGCCCTGGGCCACTACACGAGGTGGGACCTCCTCCGCCTCGACCTCAGGGGAGACCCCATGGACCCCCTCACGGAGGAGTCGGCGGTCTGGGAGCTGGACGAAGACCGGGTGAGGGCCCTCGCGGAGAAGTACGGTCTGGACCCCGAGGAGATCGTGGACATAGTCAGGGAACTCGAATCTTAGAACTCATAGAGTTTTCACCGGACTAGATCCCGTGAAAAAAATACAGCGATTTCGTGGTGTTCGAAATCATTGGTCACAGCGTTCTATTTTATAGTATTAAATAAACCCGAAATATACAGTTATCCGTCTGAGAGGGTTTGCAGGATCCAGGTGGTATGATGTCCTTTAGAGATTCGAGGAGTGCCCTGGTCGTCGCCGTAGTGGTCATCGTCGCAAGCCTCGGAGGGGGCTTTTGGGCAGGGATCTCATACTCTAAATCCCAGCAATCAAGCTACCTGGAAGAGATAGACGATTTACTCGCGGAGGTGGAAGGTCTCCAGGGCCAGATCGACTCGCTCCAGCACATGGCCATCGAGTTGAACATCACGAACGATGGGCTGAGAGACCGACTTGGAGAGATCCAGAAAGAGGTCGATGAGCTAAACCTCGTGAACGACGAGCTGAGAGCCCTGCTCCGGGAGCTGACGCCATCATCAATGGAAACAGAGCCCGTCAATCTGTCCGTCGTCGATACAGGAAAGATCATTTTCTCGGGGCTCTACTCCTTGGAGCCCCTTGACGTCTCGTTGGATGCCCCCCAGTATCAGCTGCCCATCGAGACGAGCGACATCTCAAACTTCCAAAGCTTCTCCGCCAAGATCTCTCTGAGCGACGCCGCGTTGGCCCTCTTGGAGAGAAACGGGTTCGTCGTCGTCGACAACACCTTCGATCCGGAGGAGGAGGACATCACCAGGCCCTATGAGCACCTCAAGGACGAGGAGATCCCCCTCTTCATCACCTCCGATTCGTTGTTGCACCTCTACCACATCCAGTTCAGCGAGACCCTGAGGCAGATAGAGGAGAAGGCATTCTACGATGGCATCTGGAACATCAGCAGATCGCTGCTGGAGGATTCGATCGAGAAATACAGCAGATCCTCGGGGGATCTGAACGAGGCGTCCAAGAGAAACGTCGCATACTTTGCAGTGGGGTTGAGTTTGCTGCAGCCCCGGGAAGGACAGGTGTGCACAGATGAGAGCATGCTCGAAGACCCCGGAAGCTTCAGGGAGGAAGATCTGGACAGATACGGGTTTGAACTCCCCGGCTTCGTCGCAGAGATGGTCGAGGAGGAGCTGGAGCTCATAGAGGGGCGCGAGGACTTCTCCCGGTCCCCCACGTTCGTCTACAGGGAGGACTACTCCCAGTACGTCCCCCGGGGCCACTACACCCGGTCGGAGAAGCTGAGGAACTACTTCGGGGCAATGATGTGGTACGGGAGGATGAGCCTCCTCCTCAAGGGCTCGGACCGGATCGAAGAGGGGGAGACGTGCAGTGACCTCTCCCACTGCGACGCCCTGATCTCCACCTACGACGCGAAGATACAGACGATGCAGGCCTGCCTGATCGCAGCCGGGTTCGCTGAGAGACCGGAGCTGAAGGCCGCGTGGGACAGGATCTACGCGGTGACCTCCTTCTACGTCGGGCTCTCGGACGACCTGGGCCCCAACGAGTACATCGAGGCCCTGGACTCTGTGTTCAACGGAGTCTTCGACCCCAACGAGCTTGACGATGAGGCCATCGGGAGGCTGAAGGCGAGGCTGGCAGAGTACGAGCCCCCGGAGATTTACGGTGGGACGGGGGAGATTGGCATTTTTCCACCACTGACTCCAGAGCAGGCGGACGAGGTCCTGGAGGTCACGAAGGGATTCAGGCTGATGGGGCAGAGGTTCGTCCCCGACTCCTACATGTTCCAGAACCTCGTCATCCCGAAGGTGACGGGGCTGATCGGGCAGGAGGAAGCCTTCACCTCGGTCATGACGCCCATCGGGCCTGCGAGGGGCTTCCCCCGGGGCCTGGACCTGATGGCCCTCCTGGGCTCGGGGAGGGCCGCGGAGCTTCTTGACGAGCTCAACGACTCTAGCTATCTGAACTACTCGACCCAGTTCGACATGCTCAGGGAGGAGTTCGACGGCCTCAGCGAGGAGGACTGGAATAGGAACCTCTACTGGTCCTGGCTCCACGCCCTCAAGCCACTGCTGGAGGAGTTCGGCGAAGGCTACCCGACCTTCATGCAGACCGAGGCCTGGGGGGACAAGGGGCTGACCACGGCGCTGGCGTCATGGGCCGAGCTCAGGCACGACACGATACTCTACGCCAAACAGAGCTACACCGTGACGGTGCTGGGCATGGACATAGAGGAGCCCGCCATCGGCTACGTGGAGCCCGTCCCCCGATTCTACAGCCGCCTCCTAGCCCTGACGAGGATGACCAAGGATGGCCTCGACGAGCTGGGCGTCCTGGACGAAGAGGCGAGGAGCCGGATGGAGAGCCTGGAGGTGATACTGGTCAGGCTCGTGGAGATCTCGGAGAAGGAGCTGGGAAACGAGGAGCTCTCCCAGGAAGACTACGCCTTCATAAGGATCTTCGGCGAGAGCCTGGAGGACGTCGTCTCGGGGGTCGACGAGAGGGCCAGGAAGACGACGATGGTCGCCGACGTCCACACGGACCAGAACTCCATGCAGGTGCTGGAGGAGGCCGTCGGCTACGTCAGGCTGATGATCGTTGCGTACAGGGTGCCTGACGGGAGGATACTGATCGGCGCGGGCCCCGTCATGAGCTACTACGAGTTCAGGCAGCCCATGGGCGATAGGCTCACGGACGAGGGCTGGAGGGAGATGCTGGGCACCGACCCCCCGGAGAGACCGGAATGGACCCCCAACTTCACTGGATAATGATTCTCTTTCATCCACCCCTCCCACTACGATAGGTGGGAAACTCTTAAAATCGGATACAGACCCACCCATTAGAGTCAGTTGAAGGTTGGGAAAAGAGTGACGTTGGAAGGAGAACACAGGCAGATCTCCTGCTGCGGCAGGTACCACTGCGCCTCCTGCGCCTACCACAGGGGAGACATCGTCGAGCTCAATGGCACCTTCTGCCTCTGCTCAAGGGGATGGGTGAAGATAGTCTTCGAGACCCCCTTGGAGAGGCCTGTCAGGGTCGAGCTGGAGAAGGCCATAGGCCGAGGCGACGACATCTGCAAATACAACGTCCACTATTGATGCCGCCCTCCTCGACCCTGGCTGCTCCGATCCAAAACCGATCTCGAGCCTCTCTGAAGAGAACAATCGCTGAACTCTTTGTTGTGCTATCCCGATCGAGGTTTCCTGACTATAACATAGATATTGTACATCTTTGATGAATAGAATTTTCTAGGATAAACTCCCAGGATTCGCCTGATCTTCCTCTGAGACGTCACGTTCTCTCCGGAGAGAAGAAGCGAAAACCGCCTTCTCGAATATCCATCATCCGGTAGTATCTCTTTCTCCTTGGCCTTCTTCGAGTACACATTTGGATAATTGAATATCAGATGGCCCCCCGGATTCACCAGCCGAAAAAGCGATCTGATGGCCTCTTCGATGTCCTTGATGTAATGCAACGTTGAGAAGCAGAAGACCAAGTCGAATCCGCGGAGCGTCTTGGGAGCGGGTAGAGAATCCATTTCAAAGAAGAGGTTTCCAAGTCCGCCTTCCTCCGCCCTTTCCCTGTTCTCCCTGATGGCCGATTCCGCGATGTCGAAGCCAAAGAAGTCAATTGAGGGATACATCCCGGCCAGTTCGAACAGCGTCGTCGCGGGACCACAGCCAAAATCGGCGGCATCGCGGACATCGCGTTCATCGATGAATCTACCGACTCTCTCGGCCATCTCCACCGCGAATTGTGTGGCGCCCTCTGGTTCTTCATGAAGCGCCCAATGCTCATTCCAGTCTATTGGGGTCATATCTCTCTCACAGCGACCTCGAACTCTATAGCACGTCGCATCTGATCTCCTCTACATCGCATTAGAACTCTTGTGGTGAAAAATCCAGTGTGACAAACTGGAAATGCAATTTCTCATGCGTTCAAGACTCAACCCTCGATCTTCTCAAGGGCTGCCGCCACTATCAGCGGGAAGACGATGGTGACGTCCCCGAATATCGTCGAGGCCTTGTCCCCCTTCAGCTTCCCCCAGCTCACCGACTCCTTCAGGGGCGCCCCGCTCAGGCTACCGTCCTCCGCCCTGGCGGAGCTTATCTGCACCGCGGCGTCGAGCCCCTCCCGGAGGGTGTTCATGTACTGGGCGTGGTGCTTGGGCGTCCCCCCGCCCAGGATGATGGCCCCCGTCTTCTTCGCCTCGTAGACTATCTCCCCGAGGAGGTCGAAGTCCTTGATCGGGTCTATGACGAGCCTGCTCCTCTTAGAGTACATCCAGAGGGGGATGCCGAGCATCGAGTCCAGGAAGCCGGGGCTGAATATGGGCACCCCCTTCCTGGCGGCCGTGTAGAGTATGGACTCCTCGTCCTCCAGCTTCAAGCCTATCTCCCTGATCAGCCCATGGATGGGGATGCCGACGCGCCTCTCCTCGGGCAGGCCGTCCAGGATGCCGCCCACGTACTCCTCCAATTTGGGCCAGGTATCGCTCTCGATGAATATGTCGTAGGCCCGGTTGATGCCCCTCTTGTAGAGCTCCGCATCGTCCACGTCCACCTCCCCCACCATGTGGGGCCTCCCCATCGCCTCGACGATGTCGTGGACCACGTTGGCGCCGTTTGTGACCACGATGTCCACGTAACCGTCCCTTATCAGGTCCCTGAAGATGAGGCGCATCCCGCTGGGCACCAGAGGCCCCGAGAGGGTGATGAAGGTGGTGTAGTCCGGGTCCGAGAACATCTCGGCCACTATCTCGACCGCCTTCCCGACCCTGCCCGCGCCTATGACCCCGGCCTTCCGCATCTCCTCTGCGAGCTCGCCCACGGTCATGCCGGGCCGGAGGCGCATCTGCTCAACGCGCTTCATCCGTATGCCTTCGCTCTAACCCTTGACCCTCTGGATCTTGTACCGGCCCATGATGAGCCAGTACTCGACCTCCTTCCCCGCTTCAAGCTTCGACTTGATACCCTCATCATCTGGCATGGTGACATCGAAGACCTCGTAGGACTCCAAGTCCATGAGCTGGATGTTGGCGGGGGTCATGGAGACCACCTGCGCGCTCCTCTTCTCAACTATGGGTATCTGGATGGAGGCGGAAGCGGGGCTCACGAAGCTCCTCTTGCTACCGTCGAAGAGGCTTATGGCGCTTAACCTGAACTTGGCGCTCCCATGCTTCCCCGACTTGCTCTTCTGCAAGGAGGCGATCTGGCTTGGCTCGTCGTCGATTATCGCATAGGAGCCCACCTTGAGATCGCCGACCTTTCCCAGCTTGTAAGACAAAACACGCAACCTCTCTGGATTTTCGAACACACATCGGGCTGATTTAAAATAAAGGTTATGCCAAGAAGGCGGCCCGCCACGAAGGGAAAGATATAGTACAAATTGGCACTAATACACACAGGGGCGCATCCAACATGGCACCCATCCGAAGACAGGCACCTTCGAACGCCAAGTCGGCTATCAAGCCCGGTTCACGAAGCCCTCTGCACGCAACCATGAGGAATGGAACACACGCTCCTCGGCCGACGACGATCTCCAACTTCGTGGTGACCTACCGATGCAACGGCCGCTGCAAGACCTGCAACATATGGAAGATGGAGAACCCAGAACACGGCGAGATGGGCATCGACGACATCCAGAGCCTCTTCGAGTCCAACAAGGACTTCCTCGGGGACGTGGGGTCCATCCAGATCACCGGCGGAGAGCCCTACATGCGGGGAGACCTGCCAGAGATAGTCTCGACGATCCACCATCACCTCCCCCGCTGCACTTTTTGGATACCCACGAACGGCATTCCCCCTGAAACGGTTGAAATGACGGCTGAAATCCTGGAAACCCTGGAGGGCCGAAGCCTGGGGGTCAGCGTGTCCATCGACGGAGTGGAGAAGACCCACGACGAGCTCCGCGGCATCGACGGCAGTCATCGCAACGCAGTCGAAACCCTGGAGGGGCTATCGCAACTCAGAGGCGAGCACCAGAATCTCGCCCTCTCCGTCGGCATGACCGTCGCCCAGGAGAACTGCGGAGAGATGTTGGAAACCGCCCAGTTGGCAAAACGGTTCGGAGCCGATTTCACCTTCCGGCCTGTGAACCACAGCGAGATCTATTACAGAAACCCAGTCGAAGACCCTAATCCGGCTTTCGTTGCAGATCGGATCCTCCCAGCGATTCGGGAAATCGGGAGAGACCTCCAAAGAAGGAAAGGCCTGAGGGCTTCCACCCCCACCCTCCGCTACATGCAGGGAGCCCTCGACTACATCAGAGACCCCAGGGACAGGAGCCTGCCGTGCTCCGCTGCCTCGGACTCCTTCTTCCTTGACCCCTACGGGAACGTCTACCCCTGCATCTTTCTGGACATGCCTCTGGGCAACGCCCTAGAGAAGCCCCTCCACGAGATGTGGAGATCGAGGGAGGCAGCGGCGGCCCGTCGGATCATCGGAGGCGGGGGCTGCCCCAACTGCTGGGTGGAGTGCGAGACCTTCCGAGACATACGCAAGGATGTCAGAGGACTCATCTCAACGGCCTTGAGGACCCTGTTGCACCCCTCCACAGCCGGAATCAGCTGAGGGAAGACCGTCGAGGACGGAGGCTACTTCTCCCCGGTCTTCTTGATGATGTGGTACCCGAACTGGGTCTTCACGAGACCCGAGACCTCGCCCACCTTCAAGGCGAAGGCCGCCCTCTCGAACTCCTTCGCCATGCGCCCCCTGCCGAAGAAGCCCAGGTCTCCCCCCCTCTTGCGGGACGGGCATGTGGAGTGCTTCCGGGCTAGCTCCTTGAAGTCCTTTCCGGCACCCAACTCCTCTAGAACCTTGAGGGCCTGGGAGTACTTCTCGACGAGGATGTGGGACGCCTTAACCTTGGAAACCATGTTCGATCCCCAGGGTATAGGCGCCCCTGCCTCATAAACATTCTACAGACGACGGCTATCCAACGATCCCCTCTCGGAAATTTCAGATGATGAAATATCTCGGAGACACCTCCTTGCTGGCCTCCCAGATGGAGACCTGGAGGAGCTCACGGAGATCCGGCGCACCCTGAACGAGTTCGCCGAGGCCTACGTCCTGAACGACGTCGAGGTCACAGAGAAGGGGATGAACGTGGCCAAGCAGGACGAAGACGCCCCCCAGCCCTTCTACGTCTAGGCAGCCTCGTAGTCTATCTCGTAGACCATCACGAACCCGTACTCTGAGACGAAGGCAAAATTGAACGCGGGATCCGGCTGCAGGTACATGAGCTTGTATAGGGTGGACTCGGTGTATCTGTCCGTCGGGCTGCCTGTCTCGTCGACGTAGTCCGAGATGTTCAACCCGCCGATCTGGACCATCCAGGACCACTTCACGTTGTCCCCGAAGGGCCACTGCTGCTCGGGGTTCCCCGGGTTAAACGTGTTGAACACCAAGATGTGGGTGGCGCCGTACGCCTCAAGCATGGGAACGGAGTCCGACTGGTTGAGCATCATGATCCTGCCGATGTAGCCGATCTGGCTACTATTACCTGTGGCGCCGTCGGCCATGGTCGTCTTCCCGGCTATGGCCTCTATCCAGTAGCCGTAGTCCCACCAGGACACCACCACGGCGTCGTCCGGGAGGTTGTCCTTCATCCAAGACAAAGCCTGCATCCAGTCCTCGGGATATCTGTCCCCGAAGAGGGCTGGGACCCCAGAGGAAGCCAGGGATGTCGGTCTGAGGGACGCATCCGCGGTGCCCCATATCGTCGGTAGAATCCCGATGAATATGAGGACCACGAATATTATGCCGAGCTCCCGGCTCATCCCGAACCAGGTCCTCCTGCGCCTCCTGCCCCGGGTCTCTTCCCTCTGTCTTGAGATTTGGACGAAGGGGGTTAGAAGCTCTTTCAAGCCGTAGGCGGCCATGAGGCTGGTCGGTATCGACAGGATGAGGGACAGCCGCGTCATGGAACCGGTGAAGTATACCGCTGTGATGAAGAAAAGGGCGCAGAAGATGCGCCTCCCATCCGATCTATCGATGGCGAAGTATGCCCCTAACATCGCTAGGGGGAATGTCAGCCCAAAGGTGCCGAAGAAGCTGCTCCACACCGATCTCTTGTGCTCCGCCACGGATTCAGAGAGGGGACTCGTCAGACCCGCCCCGGGCATAATCACTCTCCAGAACTTTCCGCTAATAGGCTTTATCAAGCCGAGGTATTCGAGGGCGAACACCCCGATGACAAGCGCAACTATCAGCCCACCTATCAGCAGGACTGTCTGGCGTTCTTCCAACCTCTCCCGGGCGATCTCGTACACCACGAGGAGACTAACCAGGAGTATCACGGCTGCGTTCTCCATGCTGGAGAGGTATCTGAAGCCCAGCCTCGGGACCAAAGTTGCGATGAAGAAGCCGATGCCCATGGTTACCCCATAGGATATGAGGTGCTGCCTATCATACGATCGAGCGACCAGGGATACGAGGATGAACAGCGCGAGGAGCCCCACGGCGTATCTTGCCGCGCCCCATGATGCGAAGATGTAGCCGAGGGTGAGGCCAGCCGCCGCCGCGTACGCCACCTTATGCCTGAAGGGCCGCTCTTTGTCGATGGAGCGGAGGAACAACAGGGCTGTGGCGGTCATCCCGAAGAGACCGATGTTCTCCGTGTCGTAGAAGCCCAGGGAGGTCCTGGCCAGGAAGGCCTCGCTGACGGCCATGAAGAAAGCCGAGATGAGGCCGACGTAACCACCGCCCAGGTCTCTCCCGAGGAAGTAGATCACAACGCAGGTGATGGCGCCCATCAGGACGGGGAAGTAGAGGCAGACGTCGTGCACGGAGACGTTAACCCCCAGGGTCTGGAGGATGTGGTAGACGCAGGCCCCCGTGACCGGGACCCCTGGGAAGGATGAACGGGCGAGGTGTCTGCCCCAGGGCCACCAGCTCAGCGTGTCGTGCCAGTTGAACCAGGCGGAGTAGCCGTTCTCCACGACGTACTCGGTCACCCTGAGCTGGAAGAGGGGGTCGAAGGCGTCCATGTAGGGCCCCCATCTGACCCTCATGACCCTGAATATTATAGCGAGGACGAGAACCATGCCCAGGATGGAGGCCTCGAGGGCGGTCTTCCTGCTCAGGTGGGGCCTGAAGGATGTGATGCCGCCAAGTATGCCGCTGAGTCTGCCCTGCTTCGTGGTCTTGGTCATTTTTCCCGGCCTACAATAGTGGGGGAGGAGACTTTTATTTAACTTCCTATGGGAGGGTCCTGGTTGAGGTGTGAGTTGATCTGGCATTCACCTGCCGACGTAGAGACGGTCGGCTAGACTCGCCGGTAGCCTGAGTTCGTGCATCTTGGATGCCGTCTCATCGATGTCGTATTCTACTCGCCTGTGGGAGACCTCGAACCCGCCTTCGGTTATGTCTACAAGCATGTAGCTGGCTCTGGGGTCGCCGTCTCTGGGTTGTCCCACCGAGCCTGGGTTCATCAATGCTCGTCCTTCGAGACGATGGACGAAGGGGATGTGGGTATGACCGAGGATGAGGAGGTCGGAGCCGGTTGCTCCGAGTAACTCTTCGGCTCTCCGCTGGGCTTCGGCGGGGTAGACGTACTCGTCTGTGGGGAATTGTGGGCTCCCGTGGAAGACGGCTATCTTGGCATTCCCGTGATCAAAAGTCAGGTTTGCCCTGAGCCTCCCCAGCCACGACATGTGTATGGGTTCGAGCAGGCCTCGGTTGATGGTGAGGGCTTCGGCGGCCCGGGGGTTGAGGCGGGTCGTGTCGGCGGTGACGGCGGCCTGGTCGTGGTTTCCTTTGACGCATTTGAAGTCACTGAGTTTGAGGGTGTCTATGCACTCTCGGGGTTCGGGTCCGTAGCCTATGACGTCTCCTGCGCAGATGGCCGCGTCGAAGTCCCCGGCGTCCTCCAGGACTCGTTTTAGGGCTGTGTGGTTACTGTGGATGTCGGAGACGACGATTAGCCTCGTGGGGTCCACCGTCTTCACATACACGACCGGTTTTTTAACGGTTTCAGGGCAGGGGAACCCTTAACTTGTGTTAGAACCTAAGGTGGGACCGAGAGTTAATGGGCCCAGAGTTCTCCACCGGCTCCGCTCCCTTTCAGGATAGACAACTCCACGCCGCCATCGCCGAGCTGGAGAACGCCGTCATCGCCCTTTTCTGGGAGGGGCGCGAGCCCCGCTTGGGCACCCTGACGGTCACCCT
>JAUWBQ010000020.1 GCA_030601645.1 Candidatus Bathyarchaeota archaeon
GCCGCAGGACACCACACCGGATATCAGGGCTTTCTCGAGCATCTCGCCGGAGTGCCTCGTGTCCCGGCCGATGAGGATCGCGCCTCCCTCGAACTGGGTGGCGATGGCCGCTCCGACCTTCTGGGCGAGGAGGGGGGTCACCTCTACGTTTGCGAGGCCTCTGATGCCTGAAGAGCCGAAGAGCCTCATTTATACCGCCTTCCGGGGACGAACTTTCGGAGGGGGTCGGTCTTCATAAGCTTTTCCAAGTCGTTGAGGGTCAGGCCCCTCTTCGCGTCTCCGTAGATCTCGCAGCGCTCCGCCTTGTCTCTCTCCTCTGGGGGTCTGACCACCACTTCTCCCTGGATCCCGTTGAGCGTGATGTAGATGTGGGTGGATCGGAGGGTCCGGCCTCCATGGACCGCCACTTCCCCCCGGGAGTCTTCCACGGAGTAACCTGCGGACCTCAGCTCGGACTCCACCTCATCCGGCCGATGCGAGTACACGTTGATGTCCACGTCGCTTCCCCTTCTCGCCGTGCCGCGCCAGACGCTGCCCGTCAAAACCGGATCATACTCGGCCAGAAACCGCATCAAGTCCAGAGCATGGCCCCTCATCCTGACGAGGAGCATTCGACGATCCTCTCCCTCCATCTGGTCCGATAGATGGTCGAGCTCCACGGCGACCTCGTGGTTGCTAGGCTTGGCGTTGATCCCGAGGCTGCGTGCGGCTCGCTCCTTTGCATGCATGTACTCCTCGGCGGCCCCTGTGTAGAGCAGACGGGCCGCTTCCCTGGCGACTTCCCTCCGGGGATCCATGGCACGAACTCCGGGATAGAAAGAGCGTTCGCCCTCTATAAATTGGGGGCTAGTTGGGCATCGCGAGGAGCTCTGACTTGCGGACCCCGACGTGCCTGAGGGCGGTGATCTTCCTGGCCTCGTTGTAGACGTCGGACGCCAGCTTCCCCAGGACCATCTCGTGGACTATCTGGCCGAACTCCAGGGTCTGGGCCTTCTCATCCACCACCGCCTTCATGATGTCCCGGATCGCCTTCTCCTGGGAGGTCTTGATCCTGGTGGCGGTGAGGGCGGTGACCACGATCTTCAGCTTGTAGCCGTCGGTGGTGGTGATCCTGAAGAAGCCGTCCACCTTGGTGCTCCTCCTTCTGACGAGGCTGCGCAGGTAGTCCCTGAGGTACTCGTGGCCCTTGAAGACGGTCTGGGCCGTGTTCTCATCGATCCCCGTGACCTGGAAGTACATCTTCAGGTACTCCTGGGAGAAGTCGCCGGTGATCTGGGCGAGGGTCGTGGCGTAGACGCGGCCCATGATTTTCGATGGGTCCTCGGCGGGGGTCTCTCCCACCTTGGTCTCGCCGAAGTACCGGGGAAGGTAGATGTCGTACCAGTCCTTCCTCCGCCACTTGTCCCTGATGGCCCTAGACAAGCTACCAATTACTCTCCTTGACTCGATGTCCAAGGAAGGGCGCCCGCTCATTTATATCTTTCTCCGAAGCCAGGCGTTCACTATATTCGATGTGGGGGGAGACTAACGAGTCATATATGATAAAATCACTACCGTTCATCGTCGTGTTTTTGCCTTCCCGCGACAACAAAACATTAGTCTCAAAAATTAGGGACATTCTTAACAAGCATGAGGCAAAAAACGCATCGAAAACAAGCATTACCAATATTCTTTTGGATCTTCCACGAAACATAAGCGTCATATAAAATGGGAGCGAAGTATTTCCTGTAGCACGGATAAAAACGCATCCGGAAAAGCATGAGGCGGAAACCTCCGAAAGGAGGAGGAAGCGCATGAACGGACTCGGGTTAGCCTGGGACCTACGGATGGGTGCAAAGGCGAGGCGTTCGCGGCAGGGAGAACCGAGGTACACGTGCTCCAGGTCGCAGTCGACAGACGGATGCCGCACTCGGGGACGCTCGAGAGAGACCGGAGCTCCGTGCTACACCTTCTAACAATTAAACTTTGGTAGCTTCTTTTCGATCATTCGACGACATTGAAGATCGCCCGCTCCGCCGCCTGCACACACGAGAGCAGGTCGTCGACGGTCGCGATCAGGCTCTTCAATCCACCTGTGCACGAGACCGTCAATCGCAGCCGGGGTCCCACTGTCCGAGCCTCCACGGTCACCCCCGGCGGGGCTCGGATGTTGTCTGGGGAGACCGCCTCCATGATGGAACGGGCTGCATCGGCGTCCCCGTATAGGATGCTTATCGTTGCGGATGCCTCAGTCTCCGAGCTGCTCCCCGACAAGTCTATCCACCGTCACAAGGAAGTCTTCCCTCTTCTCCGCGGGCAGGAAGGCGCCGGCCGCGATGTCGTGGCCTCCCCCCCTCCCCCCGAAGGGTTCGGCGGCCTTCATCATCACGTCCCCGAGGTCGAGGCCTGCCTTGGCCATGGCCTCCGTCGCCCTCGCTGAGATCTTGATCAGCCCCTCGTCCGCCGGGGCGGAGGCGACGATGGGCTTGTGATGCTTCAAAATACCCGTTGACAGCAGGATGGAGGCGACGACGCCTATTATTCGTTCGTCTATGTCGCCGTGGGTCACCAGGGTGTAGATTCTCTCCAGCTCCTGGATGTGGTCCCCCGCCCTCACCCAGTCCAAGTACTCCCCTATCTTCCTCCGGTAGCCTTCGAGGGTCTCCGAGGCCTCCTTCATGGCCTCGTCCCTGTCCCCCATGCAGATGCTCAAGCCAAGGCTGGGCCGCCCCATCCTGGCGCAGGCGTTCAGGAGGGAGGCGAACTCCCGCCCGTCCCTCAACGGGGTCCAGGACTCCTCCCCCTTCAGGGTGTAGATGGTGCCCACGAGGTCGTGGACGGCCTCGGGCTCGCATCCCTCGTAGATCATGTGATTCGAGAGGGCGGAGAAGAGGGTCCGCTTCTCCTCCTCCGTGAGGTCCCTGAGGGCCCTCCACCTCTCCTCGTTCTTCAGCTCTATTCCGGCCTCCTTCAGGAAGGCTAGGCAGAGGTCCTCCCTGCCGCTGAGGCCGGGTATGAAGGGCACGGTGGTGTAGGCGCACGCCCGGGCTATCGGCCTAGTCTCGTATCCGTAGAAGATGAGGTCGACGCTCGTCTCCAGGAGGCCCGCCTCCTTGGCGTCTGCCTCGATGAGCCTGTTCAGGCCGAGCATGGATTTCTTCTCCCCCTTGTCCTGCTGGTCGGCGAGGGCTCCCACGACTCCGAGGGAGCTCAGGTCGACGTTGGTCTCGTCCACCGCCTTTGCGAAGAAGTAGGAGACCCCTGCTCCGCTTATGCCCCGGGCGCCGTCCAAGTCGTGGAGGAGGGGGTTTACGTGGACGATGTTCGGGGTCTCGACCTCCAAGGGGAGGTGGTGGTCGAGGACGATGACATCGGATTCGGAGAGATGCTCCTTGAACATGTCGAGGTAGCCGCTTCCCATGTCCGCGAAGATGACCAGGGGGGGCCGCCCCTCGGCGACGGCTCGCACCATCTTCTCGTCCACCCGTTTCTCGCAGGTCGTCTTGAATGGGGCTCCCAGCCTTCTTACAGTCTGGCTGAGGATGCCCCCTGCGGCCACGCCGTCCGCGTCGTTGTGGGTGACTATGCGGATGGTGTTACCTTCATCGACGTGCCTTCTGAGCATGTCGACGGCAGGGGTTATGGATCTGAAAAAGGCCTCCTCGGAAGTTATGGGTTTCAGCCTCAGATGGTGACGATCTCGTCCCTGTGGCGCCAGTCCTGCGGCAGCAGTCCCTTCTTCTTGTAGTAGCGTGTGAGGGCGTAGATCTTGGACTCCGTCAGCTGGAGGCTCCGCTTGTTGTGAAAGTCCTTGTGGTTCCTCTCCAGGTGCCTCCTGAGGCTCGTCGCCCTGACCATGAGGTTGTATATGTCCTCGGGGATCCTCGGGGCGAGGCCCGCCTCGTCAAGGACCTTGTAGATGCCGTATCCGACGATGTGCTTCACCAGGGGTATGCCGTGCTCGTCTCTGAGGATGTTGCCTATCAAGCTCTGGGGCTTGCCCTCCCTGGCAAGGTTTATGATGAGGGCCTTCACCTCGTCCGGCTGGTATATCACCCAGTTAGGAGGCCTCTTGGATATGGGCCTCGTGGAGCGGCTGCGCCCCCTCATCAACGCCATCTTTCCTACCAAAGCCATCAACTGTTTCTGAGACTTTTCCGATTGCTCTAGCTACAATGGGTCCTCTCTTTAAAAACCTTCCTCGGAGCCTGTCAGCCACGCCCCCAGGCTCCTGAAGGCCCTGGCCCTGTGGGAGATGGCGTTCTTCTCCTCCTCGGACATCTCCCCGAAGGTCCTTCCGTCCCCCTCGTCTGGGATGAAGATCGGATCGTAGCCGAATCCCCCGGTTCCCTTGATGCTTTGTGAGATCTTGCCCCACACGAACCCGCGGAAGACCTCTATATCCTCCCCTGTCCTGATGGCCACGGCGGATTGATAGGATGCCCTCCTGTCCTCCACGCCTTCCATGAGCTTGAGTATGCCGGGATTATCCAACTTCTCAAGCGCGTACGATGAATAGGGCCCAGGGAAGCCCCCGTATCGCTCTAGGAATAGGCCGGCATCCTCCATCACCATCGGCCTGCCGTCATCATCGAGCTGCCGGAGGCTGTACACCACGATGTCGGCCGGATCGTCGGATTGTATCTCTATTCGGTTGATTTGAATCCTCTCCAGTTGTACGCCGAAATCGGCGAGGATGTCCCTGGCCTCAGCGTACTTATGCTGACTGCTGGTGGCCATCCAGATCTTACTCTCTCTCAACGTATCTCCCCCGCTTTGCGATCTCATTCATCCGCTCCAAGGCCTCGTCGGCCTCCTCCAGGGTGGCTCTATAGCCCCCCCTGAAGGCTTCGAAAAGCTCCTCGGTGTGCTGGAAGTGGGTGCTCGTGAGCATCCTGTACATGAGGTTGAGGTCCACCCCCCTCTTCTCTGTTTCCGTGGACATCTCGCCGAGGCCGAAGTCGATGAACACGACCCTCCCAGACGAGTGGATGATGTTGGAGGTGGTCAGGTCCCCGTGGACTATTCCCGCTCCGTGGAGGAGCCCCGCCTTCTCGCCTATGGTTCTGAAGAGATTCGTCCTCTCCCCTTCGCCCAGGAGGTCCACGATGTCCCTCACCTTATCTCCTTCCACCAGCTCCATGACGATGGTGGCTTCCTCGGGGGAGACCTGATATATGAGGGGTGTGGGTACGCCGGCTTCTTTTGCCCTGTGGATCAGGGAGGCCTCGCGGATGGTCCTCGATCTGCGTATCTCCCTGTCCAGCTCGGGGACCCGGTATCTCTTCTCGCCCCGCCTCTTGATGATGGCCTCGACGCCGTTCCAGTCCTGGTCGAACAGGATGTCGGCCTCGGCGCCCTTGGCGACGAGTCTCAGGCCCGCCATGGTACCTCCACCTTGTCCAGCCTCCATCTGCTGTCTATGTGGCTCGTCTCGATGGGGGTCCTGACCCCGCTGAGGTAGGCGATTACCCCGGTCCATGCGATCATGGCACCGTTGTCTGTGGCGTATCCTATGGGCACGAAGCTCGGGGAGGCCCCGTGCTCCTCGGCGATGGAGGAGACTATCGACTTGAGGCGCTTGTTGGCGCCCACCCCACCGGTGAGTAGCAGCTCCCGCTTCCCTGTGTGGGCGAGGGCCCGCTCTGTCACCTCCCCCAGCATGCTGTACGCGACCTCTTGGAGGCTGTAGCACAGGTCTTCGAGGCGCCATTTCCCAGTCCGGTACTCCCGGACGACGGCGGTCAGGAGGCCGCTGAAGCTCAGGTCCATCCCCTTCACCACGTAGGGGAGGGGGACGAGCTCCTTGCCCTCCAGTGCGAGCTCCTCCACGGCCGGGCCCCCAGGGTAGGGGAGACCGGCCTCCCGGGCGAACGTGTCGAGGCAGTTGCCGATGGCGATGTCGAGGGTCTCCCCGAATATCCTGTATCTCCCGGCCTCGAATCCCGTCACAAGGGTGTTCCCGCCTGAGACGTAGAGGGAGAGGGGGTCCTCCGCGCCGGTGACGAGCCTCCCAATCTCGATGTGGGCGACGCAGTGGTTCACCCCCACAAGGGGCACCCTCAGGTAGGATGCGAGGGCTCTGGCGGCGGTGGCCCCTGTCCTGAGGGAGGGACCGAGGCCGGGCCCCTGGGAGAAGGCGATGATGTCCATCTCCCTGGCGGTGACCTCCGCCTTTTTCAGGGCTCTGGATATGGTGTTACCCATCTGGTCGGCGTGGTGTCGTGCCGCCTCCCTGGGGTGGATGCCCCCCTCCTCCGGGATGTGGGTGGAGATCTCGTTGGCCAGGATGGCGCCGTCTGAGGTCGCTATGCCGACCCCCAGGTTGTCGGCGGTGGACTCGATGCCGAGGCAGATGAGGCGCTGCGTCTTCGCCACCTTCAAGCAGTAGTGATGGTAGACGATAAAAACCTATAGGGGGGAGCCCGCCGTCCATTTTCCTGCGCACCTGATTGAGCGGGTGGAATTCGAAGCCTTTTGGTGCTCGAACTGGGGGTCAAGGATTGCGGGGAGGTCTCTCGGGACTATGGTTGACCTAGCGTCTCTTTGATTATCGTGATGAGCTTGTCCGGCTGTATGGGTTTGTAAAGGCACTCCACGGCTCCCAATGCGAGGATCTCCTCCCGGTCGACGTCCGCTGGATACCCGGTGAGGATGATCTTCAGAATCCCGGGGAACCTTCGGTTAAGGATCTTGAGAAGCTCGGCGCCGGTGGTGTCGGGAAGCTTGTAATCCAGGATCGCCAGGTCGGGGGGGGCTTTTTCTATCTTTTCCATGGCTTCGCCCCCCGTCTCGGCGGTCTCCACGATGTAGCCCTCTAACCTGAGGATCTGTCCGAGGCTCCTGAGGATTAGCTCGTCATCGTCCACCAGGATTATCCGTTCGTTTGCCATCACCCTCGTCTCCTCGCTCGAAGAATAATGTACTATTTGCGCGAATTCTTCTGCGTGTTTTGTTAAGAGGCGATACAAGGGTGATAAAGCCCTTATGGATGCAAACTAAATAAAACGTGAATTTAATCATAATATAAATAATCCAGCCTTTTCCCGAATATCACGTGTTTTTAAAAAAATCACGTAGAAAACCGTCAATGAGACGGTCCCAGCGTCGGCAGTCTCCCAATCATGCGGTCTTGATGAAGTCTCTGCGGGATCCGGCTCCTCCGACCAAGACCCGGTGATGGTCTGCGACTCCCTGCACCAGTTCGAGGGCTCCCCTGAACTTGATCCTTTCCCCTGGTTCGAACATGTCGCAGTACAGCCCCTCGTAGGAGACCACATCGGTGATCTCGGCGTCCGTGTCTGTCTCCACGTCGCCCAGCGCGTATCTTGCCGGCATGTAGATCGATTCGGGGCTGTCCTCGATGCGGGCCTCTCCTTCGATCTCTCCAAGGCGGAGGTAGGTGTTGTCCCCGTAGGACTCCGTTATCTCTCCGTCGGTCCTGGTGGGGTGGATGGAGAAGTAGGTGCCCTCGAACACGCCGTAGTTCCATCTCCTCTCCGCGAAGCCCATTAGATCTTCGTACGTCAGGGGGAGCCTCCTCGACCTGCTCCGGCTCCACTCTTCTTTCTTCTCGGCGTCGAAGGGCTTGATGTCTTCTCCTCTCCCGAGGATGAGGGTCTGCTTCAGCCTCCTAGAGGCGGTCTGGCCGTATACGGTGAGGTCGATGTCGGAGAACTCGGGGTTATGGCTCCGGGTAAGAATGGAACCCGTGACGCCGATGTCCCCCGTTTCTATCCCTGAGGGCTCCGTGAGGCGGGCCACGAGGTCCGCGAGTCTCTGTTCCAGGTCGTCTCTTGGGCCTCCGGTTAGGATGGATCGGAGCCTCTCCCTGGGGCGGTGGTAGGTTCTTACGCTGTCGCAGGGAACCGATGAGACGGTGATGTTCCTCACCGGGCAGGAGTGGAGGTACCGGGGGTATCGTTCTCTGAGGAGGCTGTAGGTGATCTCCACCTGGGAGACGTGGTAGTATGGCAGGGTCCTGGCGTATCTCGTTCTCCCCCGGCTCCATCTGCCCTCCGGGTCGGGGAGGTATTTGAGGTAAGCAGTGTACCTGTCCGGGGGGTGCAGGTACCCCACGACGCAGAATATGAGCCCCTCATGGGTCTCGACGAAGTCCCGGTCCTTGGGTTTCTCCATGTCTCGGACTAGGATCGCCCCGGGTTCCGATAAGGGTATTGCTGGGGGTGAAGCCCCGAAGCCATTTTATGGTCCGTCTCCATGATCTTCTGTGGGAGTCCCGGATGGTCACAAACCTGCCGCAGGAGGCGAAGGCGAAGTGGAACGAGGTCACCCAGACCCGGAACCCTGAGGAGCGCCTCCGCCTGATGGGGGAGTTCATGTCTCTGGTGCCGAAGCATAAGGGGACGGACAGGATGTGTGCCCAGGTCAAGCGGCAGATGGCCCAGCTCAGGCAGGAGATCGAGGATAAGAAGAAGGCGGCGAAGCGCAGGAGCGCTCCCTCCTACTTCATCGAGAAGGCTGGGGCGGCCCAGGTGGCGGTGGTAGGGCTCACGAACGCGGGGCGGAGCAGCCTGTTGAGGGCGGTGACCAACTCTCAGGTGGAGGTGGCGCCGTGGCCTTTCGCGACTCGGGTTCCGACGCCTGGGATGCTGCCGTACAAAGATATCCAGTTCCAGCTGGTGGAGGCGCCGCCGGTCGTGGAGGGGTCGTCGGTGGGGAGGGCGGACGGCTTCCAGGTGCTGAGCCTGGCCCGAAACGCGGACGGGATCATCGTCGTGGTCGATCTGGCAGATGATCCGGGGGGGAGCCTGCTGGCGGTGCTCCGGGAGCTGGAGGCTTCTAGGATACTGACGGTGGAGCCCGAGGGGGAGGTGGAGCTCACCCGGAGGGGGCACGGCTCGGACATCCAGTTCATCTGGGACGGGACCTTGGAGGAGTGCACACCGGACGATGTGATCAAGCTCCTCAGGGAGTACAAGATAAGGTCGGCTCTGTTAAGGATACGGGGGAAGGTGACACTGAACGTGGTGGAGGACGCGATCTTCGGAAACGCCGTCTACAGGCCCACGCTGGTGGTGGCCAACAAGCTGGACCTTGCCGTGGAGGGGGCTGTGGAGAGCGTACGGGCGTCTGCTGGGGGGCTCGAGGTGCTGGTGTTGTCCATGGAGGGGTGTGAAGGGCTCCGGGAGCTCCTGGGGGCGAGGCTCTTCGAGCTTCTGGGGGTAGTCCGGGTCTACACGAAGCAGCCGGGGAAGAAGGCGGCGGTGGAGCCCATCGTGGCGAGGCAGGGGCTGACGGTCGGGGATCTCGCGAAGACGATCCACAGCGACTTCTACAAGCGGTTCAAGTATGCGAAGGTCTGGGGGCCCAGTGCGAAGTTCGAGAGCGAGAGGGTGGGCCTCGACCACGTTCTGGCCGACGGGGATGTAGTGCAGCTCCACGCCTAGGGTGTCCAGTGGAGGTATTCGCCGGGCTGGGCGGCTCCGACCACGACTCTGAGCCATCCTTTCCCTGGTTCCTCGACCTCTTCCAGCACGCCCCGGGCGCGGATTCCCTCTCCTTCGGCCGCCACGTCTCTGTACATCCCGATCATGGAGACTACCTCTTTGACATCGTCGAGGTCTCTGTCTCCACCGATCTCGCGGCATCCATCCACCTCGTAGACGGCCGGCCTGAAGACGGACTCCCGGGCGGAGGCGCAGCGGCACTCGACCTCGACGGGGCCCAGGGGGCGATAGGTCCTGGGTCGGGTGTGTATCTCCGAGTACAGCCTGGTGGCGTTCACCACGAAGTCCTCGTCCTGGTAAACCCCTCGGTTGAGCCTCTTCGCGTCGATCCTGTCTCCTCTTTTCAGGGTGAGGGCTCCTTTGCTCTCCAGTTGGGTGAGGGCGGCTTTCGCCTTCCTGAAGCTGGAGGCGCCGTACACGGCGAGGTCTATGTCGCTCCCCTCGTGGTGGGTGCCGAGGTTGATGGAGCCGTGGACCCCGAGGTGCGCGTGGGATATCCCTGCCGTTCTGGAGAGGAGGTCCGTGAGGGCTAGGGCTTTCTCCTCGAGGGGGTCTGAGGCTCCCCTCCTCTTGAGGCGCATGAGCTGCCTGGAAGGGCGGTGCACCCTGGCGATGAGCCTCCGGGGGATGGTGATCATCCACCTGTCCAACTGCTCTGAGTGGATCGCATATTCACGGTAGTGATTTCTGAATGCCTCCACCAGCCTGGGGTAGCCTTGGGGGCTGTAGAGCTCCGTGGGCCTGAGGAGGGTGGTGCCCTGCATCTGCCAGGTGACGGGGAGCCACTGGAGGTCGAAGTTGGGTGCGTGGTCCTCGGGGACGTACTTGAGGAATCCGTGGTATCTGTCTCGTGGGTGTTCGTATCCGAATACGTAGAACACGAAGCCGTGGGTTGTGACGACGGCGTCTCCGTCCCTGAGGTTGTGGTGGGCCATGGGGCTTTCCTTCTGGGGGTTGTGTCTCGTGGGTTATGAATTTTGGGTGGCGTGCAGTCAATGCATTAACCACCCTTTTTTAGGTTCTTCCCATGTGTTTTCCATATTATGACCGAATCACTGGGCCTTGTACTCGGGGATAGGAGAGATTGGCGTGGATGGCTTGAGGACAATCATTCTCAGGAGAGGGAGGCTTGGGTAGTCATTCAGAAGAAGAGATCGACGAGGGAGGGATTGAAGTACGAGGAGGCCGTCGGTGAAGCGATCTGTTTCGGCTGGATAGACAGCAAGATGCAGAGCATCGATGAGGTTGTGAGGAGAGCTGCTGAGAACATCAAACCCTCATAAATCTTGGTAAACGTTTACGTTCAGTTTTGCTCGAGCGTGTTTCGTATATCCTTTTTCTACAGCGTTTGCACGACTTCAGTTTGTGTATATACTGGTGTGCGAGGGCAAATATGGTCCAAGAAAACATAATATGCAAGATCATCTCTTACAGGTTTACACATCGGTGATCCAAAATAGAAGAGGATGCTGCGCAAGAAAGGAAGAGCCTAATCAGCTACAGCCTTCTCATAATGGTCCTCATCCACGCACTGGTGCACGCCGCCGGAAACATACGCTCCACGATCTTCCCGATCCTCAAGGAGGAGTTCAGCCTCTCCTACCAGCAGGTGGGCCTCATCGTGGCCATCCCTTCCCTCTGTCAGTTCCTCTTCTCCGTCCCGGCGGGGGTCCTCTCGGACAGGTTCGGGGCGAAGAAGCTGATAACCCTGAGCATCATATTGGCCACGGCGGGGGCCTTCCTCGGGAGCGTGTCGATGACCCCCTGGATGTACATAGTCGCAACAACTCTGTTGACGCTCAACTCCACCTTGTACCACCCCCCCTCCCAGAGTTACGTCACGAATATTACTAGGCCCAAAGATAGATCCAGAGCCCTCGGCATCTGGCATGCCGGGGGGACGACCGGGATGTCTCTCGGCCCGCTCTCCATCACCATCCTTATGGGGATCTTCGCGTTCCAGTGGAGGCAGATATACGGGTTCTGGGTGCTTCCGATCCTCTTCGGGCTTGTGGCCCTATACTTCGTCAAGCCTCCAGCCGAGATGGTGAAGAAGGAGGTCAAGGAGGAGTGGGAGGAGGGAGACACGGTCGAGACGCTTCTCAATACGAACATGATGTTCTTGCTGCTGTCCGGAACGATCAGAAGGTTCGGGGGAGGCCTGACGACGGGTTTCCTCATGATCTGGCTGTCGGAGTCCCAGGGATGGACGATCTCCCAGATAGGCATCATGCTAGGCGTCAGCTCGTTGATGGGAATAATCGCATCGCCCCTCGGAGGAGAGCTGGCCTCCCGATTCGGCGAGAAGAGATGGTTGGTGGGGACATTGTTCGCGTCATACACCTGTTTCATGCTTGCCATAGTTTTGAAGGGCTTCTGGCCTTTCATGCTATTCTACCTCGCACAACGATTCTTCGGCATACTGGGTATGCCAGCCAACATGACCTTGACGTCCAGACTCTCACCTCCCAAGCAGAGGGGCATGGGTTTCGCTCTATCGTCCATACCTGAGAACGTGATCAGGCCTCTCGCGTCGATAATCGCGGCCTACATAGCGGACTATTATGGGCTCTACCCGATATTCATCGTAACAGTCGTGATATACTACCTAGGGTTGGGAGTCCTCCAGTTAGGGGTGAAAATGGACTAGCTCGCAGAATCAGTATCGTGCGTTGGCTCTTTCATTATTTTAACTCTATTTCATTCTTGCATCTTCGTTACAGTGAGTTTTGAGTTTATAGTCATTTGATGTTTCGATGTAAAGTCAACCAATTCTCATTCGCGCCTCAACCGTGCTAAGCCTGAGATACCTATTCACTTACAGCTCTTCCCACGCGAGAAAATGAAAATAGAAAGCGAAGATAGAATTGTTGGGCTTCCTGAACCCTTGCGAAAAGTGCCTTATAAGATACGAGAAGCCTTTGTGCACCGACCTCGGTAACTGCGTCTTCGAAGGATCTAAAGAGATTCCTTAACACTCCCTTTTTTATGCTGAACGCATACGCTGGAAACGTTCAATCACCTTTTAGTGTAGATTATCCATGTATTTTTGATATGGCGCCGCAAGACCCTTTTTTAGACATATTGAGAAGCTTAGCGGTCCTTTCAGTTGGTACGGTAGCTGGATATTTTTTAGGCGTGAGGTTGTTTAGAATAAAGCTACGAGAGGATGAGGATGCCAAGAAGCTTGAGATGATTGAATCCATAATACTCGAACTTAAGCGCCACGAGAGCAGCCTTGAGGCGCATCCAAAGTACGAGTATGTTCATCCCGATGAGGTGAGGGCACAATCTTTCGCCGTCTACCGCGATGACGCTTTTAAAGGTTCAATCAAGAGCGGCTTTTTCCGCCTTCTGTCGATGGGGCTTCAGAGGATGCTGGTTGAACATTATCATTACTGCGATATGATCAACACCTTCTAGCGAGAAGGAATATCCTCGCTGGGCCAGAGGGAAGCCAATTATCATATTTCCATGATCAACAGGTATCTGGGGTTACTGAGGACCGATGGGGTAATAATCGCATTAGAAAGAGAACTGGAGAGTTAAGTACGCGCGGCGTGTGTTCGAACATTGGGAGACAGACAGTTAGTAGTCACTCAACAGTATGATATCATTAATTAAAATTAAATTATAAGGGTCTGAGATCCATTATGTTTATAATTAAATTTCCTTAAAATAGCAATTGCTCTCGCGGTATGCTTGAATTCCTTACCCCAACTGTTGCGAGAGCAAAACTTCATAGCACTCGATCCGACTCGCCGATTGTCAGGGGTTTGGCGATACAAAAAGCATCAATGCTAATGTACCATGTTGATGTGTCGCGCGCAGTCAGCACCGGGAGACGGGGATGCAGTAACTCTTTCTACTGATCGGGTCATAAGTACATCCGAGTAAGAGAGGTTCTGAGATGAGCAGGAGTTACAAGGTTCTCGCCCTTGTGGGGGACGGCATAGCCAAGGAGATCGTCCCCGAGGCCATCAATGTGCTGGAGGCCGCCCAAAGGATCTACGGCTTCGACTTGGAGCTAATCGGCCCCTACGAGTTCGGGGCCAATTACTACGTCGACCACGACATGGAGGTCGGGTGGGACCCTGCAATAACCCGGGAGCTGCTCCACGACGTGGACTGCTGGTTCAAGGGCCCCGTGGGGCTTCCGGAGTGGTTGGGGAGACTACCCGGCCCCTACCTTCCTATCAACCAGAGGCTCGACCTCGATCTCTACGCGAACATTAGGCCCTGTCGGCTGAGGGCTGGTGTGGACAGCGTCCTCGCTGGACGCAAGGCCGGGGACATAGACTACATCGTCCTCCGGGAGAACACGGAGCACATGTACGTCAAGATCGGGGGCCGGCTCAGAAGGGGAGGGGAGACGGAGCTCGCAGTGGACAACTACATCCAGACAAGGAAGGGGTGTGAGAGGATCATCCGGTTCGGCTTCGAGCTCGCCAGGTCCGGAGACTACAAGGGGAGGCCGGGCGCCCCCTCGGACGGCGTGAGGCGGCTCACCTGCAGCGCCAAGTGGGGGATCTGCAAGGGAGACGACCTGTTCAAGGCGACCTTCGAGGAGCTGGAGCCTGAGTACCCCGATGTCGAGGCCGACTACGCCTGGATCGACGCTTGGAGCTACTGGGCGATCATGAGGCCCGACTTTTACGATGTCGTCGTGATGCCGAACCAGTACGGGGACATAATGTCAGACATGTCCGGCGCCATCCAGGGAAGCATGGGCCTCGCGGGGAGCATCAACGCCGGCGACCGGCACTGCTACGCCGAGCCCACCCACGGTTCGGCTCCGGACATCGCGGGAAGTGGGATCGCCAACCCCACGTCGATCATTCTCTCGGTGGGGATGATGCTCAACTGGCTGGGGGAGAAGAGAAGCGACGAGAGGCTCAAGAGGGCGTGGAAGGGGATCGACAGGGCCGTGGACAAGGTCCTCGTCGGGAGGAAGGTTAGGACCCCCGATCTCAAGGGGACGAACAGCACCAGGCAGTTCGGCGACGCGGTAGCAGAAGCCCTCTCGGAGTTTGGATCCTAGCCAGTGGGGGCGTCCTCGTCTCCCGGGTCAGGAAGGAAAGGGAAGATTAGCGCGCGATAATAAATGGTCCCAAATCTATATTGAAGCCCACCACTAGGGCTTACTCGTGGTTCGTCATCCACTGTTAAGACATGTATTGTCCACGGGTGGAATCAATCTTCATGGGCGGGGTGAAGATCCTAGTCGTGTACGACAGCCTGACTGGAAATGTGGGGTCGATGGCCGAGGCCGTCGCCGAGGGTTGCAGGGAAGCTGGGGCGTCAGTAGACTTGAGGAAGGTGGATGACGTGGATATCGATTCAATTCCGGCTTATGACGGCTTCGCCTTTGGTTCGCCCACGCACTGCGGCACGATGAGTGTGAAGATGAATGAGTTCTTCAACCGCAGGATGCACCCGAAATACTGGGGCAGACTCGGGTACAAAGTGGCCGTGGCGTTCACGTCCTCGGGGGGGTTGGGCGGCGGGAATGAGATGGCTCTGT
>JAUWBQ010000038.1 GCA_030601645.1 Candidatus Bathyarchaeota archaeon
ATGGACATCGAGGAGGCCGGCCTGGAGATCTGGGTGGGCTTCAAAGGCGCCGCCCCGAACAGGCTCGACTCCTACACCCACAGCGGCGGAGAACGGAGCACATCGGTCATGGCCTTCCTCCTCTCCCTCCAGCAGAACATCGTCTCCCCCTTCAGGGCCGTGGACGAGTTCGACCTCCACATGGACCCGAGGAACAAGGAGCTGGTCTCCGAGTTCATCGTCAAAACCATGAAGGGATCCGTCGACCAGTACCTGGCCATCACCCCCAGCCAAGTGACATTCCAGGGAGACGGCGTCCACCTCATCCTGATCCACAAAACCGAGGGCACATCCCTCATGAGGGTGGTGGAATAACTTGGCTGATCAGGACACCAGAGCGCAGCTAGAGGGCGTCATCAACCTCTGCAAGGCGGTCTCCGAAGGCGCCCTGGACCCCTTCGCCGTGGACGCCGACTACATCCTCTCGGTGATCAGGAGATACTACCCGGATGCTGCCTCCTTCGAGGAATTCTGCCTAGACGCGGAGGCCCTCAAGGAGCTCTCCTCGGTGCTTGAAAGGCAGAACCAGTGGATCCACCACCAGTCCACCACACTCTACAAGGACCCGTTCATGCTCAGCCAGCAGCTCCTCATGATGGATGTCGGCGCTATAGCGGACGCCTTCCTAAAGTCCTGGCACCCCATCGTCGAGATGGAGCAGATATCGGCAAAGACCCTGACGGGCTCCCTAGCCTACTGGGGGGATCTCCTGCCCGTGGACGAGCGGTGGAACGATCTCCAGGTCAGGCACATCGAGACGGGAACGGCCACCATGAGGGACGCCCGTGAACTCGGGATAATCCTCGAGCAAGGATTCACAGAGACCATGGAGGCCTACTGGAGGGAGATGAAGGAGAAGACGGGGGAGGACAGCCACATACCCTACTGGGACTGGGTCGGCGCCGACACCTACACGGAGACGTTGAAGCGGGCGTTCATCACCAGCTTCCTCGTGGGCTACGGCTACGCCACCATCCGGATGGACCGGTTCATGGAGAACGTGGAGCTGAGCCCCACGGACGTGCCCAACCAAAACCCAGACGAGGACACGAGATCCCTTCCGGTCCTAGTCGACTACGAGGAGTGGGAGAAATGGCGAAACGGGTGAAGAGAACCGAGAAGGCCTACTCCAGGAAGGTGAAGGAAGCAGTGCACCTGCTCTTCTTCACACACCACAGGCTACCCGGCGTGAGAGGCTGGGAGCTGAGGCAAGAGCTGGGACCAGACTGGCTGGACGTGGTGGAAGTCCTGGACGCCCAGCTCAAGCCGCTGGACCTCAAGGTGACAAGAGTCCTGGACGACCCGGACGCCGCTGCCGAACCTACGAGAGCCCAGCTGGCCGATGCCAGGTTCTACGTGACCATGAGGGGAACAGTGGACCAGAAAACCGCCAAGTCCATAGGGTGGAGGATCGACGACATCGCGGGCCTCGCCGTATCCATAGCCTACCTCATCTCAAAACAGGGGAAATCCCAGAGGACAGAGGTAGAGAAAATCCTCTCCGAGAAGCTGCCGGGGTGGAGGGTGAAGATGAACATCGACAGATACATAGCGCAGGGATACCTCGGCGAGGACGAACGGGGCACCCTCTACATCAACTGGCGGAGCAGAGCCGAGATAGACCAGAAGCAGCTGGTGGACCTCGTCGTCGGATTCGGGCGGAAGACCACGGCCTGATACGAGCCTCTAGATCCCAATATTCAATCTCCTAGAACCTTGCGGCCCAGTCTAAGATCCGTAGGCTTGGGCCCCTATCGTCGGCTCCTCTAACACCGAGAAGTCTCCCCGGGTGAAGTAGTGCACCAGTACCTCCTCGTCGTGGTCCCACCGCCTGAACCCGTTCTCTTCCAGGATGGCCTCCGCCCTGTCCAGGCTCCCCTCCTCCGCATCGGAGACTATTACCGCCTTGTTGTTCAGCCTCCAAGCCGATTCAGGCCCGAAAAGCCCGAGCTCATCGGGGAACAGATCCAGGTCGATCATGTCGCCCCTCTCCCTGACGTAAATGAACAGGTTCCTGCCTTGCCTGGAGTAGAACTTGTCCTCCTCCAAGATCTTCGGGGGCTCCTCCGGCGGAGACTCGATCCTTCGCTCAACTGGGAGGCGGCGGTAGAAGACGTAGCCCCTGCTCTTTAGGTAGTCTACGATGAGCTTCGCGACCTCGCGCTCGGCAGGCGTCCCGACGCGCTCCACCGGCCTCTGGGGGGGCCGCTTCGACGCCTGGGAACGGCTCCTGAAGTATTCGACGAGGCTCTCGAGGAGCTCTTCAAAGGCCGTCTTCGACATCTCACCCCCTCCTGTTCCGCTAGACCTTCGATTCCCTTTTTTTCACGATTCTCGTTTTTCCTTCTTGAGGCGCTCGCCGAGGAGCTTAAGCACTTCCTCTGGGAACTTGGTCTTCCCCTCGGTCTTCAGAGGCGCGACCCGCTCGCTCCAGCGAAACATGGTGAGCTGCCTGTGAAGCTCATTCGACGGGGGACCCCTCGTCTCCCCGACATCGGATCCCCTTATCGGGAGCCTGCTCTTGACGTATTCGACTATGTGCCTGTCCAGCTCCTCCTCGATCGAGTGACGCCTTTGGATCGCCGGCGTCGTATCAGCCGCCTGGCTCCTGAGATAGTCAGAGACTCGTATGATCAACTCCTCCGTCGAAGGACTCAGCGTCTCAGCCTCGACTGGAGTCGGGGTTCGGCTCCTGACGAATTGCGTGAACTCGTCAATTAGCTCGTCCAAGGCGGTCTTCGGGATATCTATTTCCTGGGGTCTGGGTGTAATGCTCTTAACGTAACTGGATATTTGCCTGAGGAGTTCATCTAAAGACGACTCAGCCTTAGGGGTAGGCCGCGGGGGAGCCTTTGCCTTTAAGGTTTCGCTCAGGAGCTCGATGAGCTCATCCCCCGCAGATTTTTCGTCGTGGGTGTCGTTTCGACCCCGTCTCGGAGTCTCGATCTCCGAAGGCTCACGCTCCTTCTCGATCTGGAAGCCCTGGCTCCTCATCCAGAGGACCAAACTGTCAATCAACTCCTCCTCGGAAGCCGGTCTCAGGTCTCGATCAGCATCGCGACCCTCCGCCACGAACTCCAGGGGTTTCCGCATTTCCCTAATGGGCTCCTCGTCTTCATCCTTAGCGCCTTCGCGGTTGTCCGATGCATAACCCCGAGTGGGGTTGGTAGCCTTCGGTATGATGACATCCATCTCTCTCCTCTCGGCTGGCATTTCAGCTTCCTTCGACTCGGCATCCTCCTGTCCCGTGTGATTACCCTCGAAGACGGAGTCATCGCCTACAACGTAATAGTGCTCCAGAACCTCCCTCGGGTGATCCCTCTTCTTGAACCCGTTCAGGCTGAGGATGATCTCCGTCTTGTCGGCGTGCGCCTCGGCGGCTCCCGTGATGATGGCCATCCTCTCGTTCACCTTCTTTGGCTCGTCAGGGTCGAACAGTTCTAGCTCGGGGGGAAAGAGGCTCAGGTCCGCCATCGGATCGTTCTTGGTGACGTAGATGTACAGAACCCCATCATGCCTCGAGTAGTATCTTCCCATTTACACATCCCTCATGTTTAGGTCTTGATCCTAACGTCATTTTTTCCCGCTGAGACTAGCTTATCCCGTGAAGTATCTTCGCCAATGTTTGCACCGTCTTTTTTCACGAGGATGCCGTCGAACGCGTAGCTCCAGAAGGCTCCCATCCAAAGCAGCGTGAAGAGCGTTCCGATGTAGTCGTGGAATATGATGGCGGGTATGTAGTCCACCTTATAGGCGAGCAGAGTCGGTATCAGTATCCGCACCATGTTAACGAGTAAGGTTCCCTCCAGCCCTATGAGGATCGTGAAGAGCTTGCTGCGCCGGGTGTAGGACCCCTGGAGGCCTGTGATAATCGTGAGAGCGAACAATATGAAGCTCTGCCATCCGATGCAGTTCCAGTTGATGTAGACCCTCAAGGGCATCCACCCCCCTGTCAGATAGAGGAAGGAACCGTCGGCGGAGGCGGGCACCCCCAAGGCCCGTAGCAAAACGACCAAGACCTTCACTACGAAGGGGGCCGCGACGCCCTGTATTGCATTGACGAAGTGGAGGCTCTCCACGACCTTCGTGAGGACCTCGTTGAACGAGGTGATGAAGGGCAGTACCATCATGGCGAACGCCGCGTAAAGAATCAGCTTCTTGTAGACCTTTCCCTCTAGGTATTTATCCATGGGTGTGTTCATCTCAATCATCTCGCTCAATCGGCTTCCTCCTGTTCTTGACCTTCAATATCACGTATGGAATGAGAGGCGCGACTATCATGAACGGCAGGAGGTACTCGGGCATGACAATCCCCGGGAACTCTACCCTTGAATACCTGTCCTCGTGGTCGTAGTCGAGTTTGATGTTCGAGCCGTCCGCTCCTTTCAGCCATATCTCGACTATGATGCTGTGACCCGCCCTGAACTTGACGGACTTTATCACCTCGACCGGGAGGTGGATGGCCTCATCTGGCGATACATCGCCGAGTTCGATGTCCTTGATCTGGTAGGAGACCTTGGCATCCACCTCGCCATCTTCATCGAGATCCACTATCATGATCTTCATGTCCAAATTCTGTTCGGTGTCCGAGTATAGGTGGAGGTAGACATCGAGATTCCCCTTCAGCTTGTAGTCCTCCTCCAATGGCCCATATAGATAGAAGCCCCAGGCTTGCTGCCAGTCATCGCCGGATACCGTGTAGTTGTTTGTACGCCCCGGTCCCAGAATGTCGTGGTCCAGGTGTGTCAGTGTCCTGTTGGTCAGGTGTCCGTTCACGCTCACGGCTGAGGTCATATACTCAAGGGTGAGAGCCGTCATTTGGTATCCATCATCGGATGTGGACACCGCAGCCGCAGTCACCCAGACGATTATGGACGACATCAGGATCAGGAAGATCAGGGCCAACGCAGAGGGCCTACGCCTCCTCCTATCCGTCTCCTTCCTTCTCCTCCTGGAGGGCGCCCTCCTCGGCAGGATCCAACTGAAGAGCCGCCTCACCCTTACCTGGAGTATTTTATCCGTGATGCTACCGGTCTTGAGGGTCCTGACCCAGCCGCTCTCATCCTTTTCCAGCAGGCCCTTCACCGCCGCATATGTCTGGAAGGGCATCAGTATGTACGACAGGACAATGAACGAGAATATCCCTGTGTAGTCCTCCCTGGCCGTCTGTTCCAGGTATAGTCCTGATAGACTCATCAGGGGCAGCGCGAAGAGGTTGCTGAGGATGAGGCTCCAGCCGAAGGTCGCCGTCCAGAAGGACGGGTGCTGCGCGAGGATCTCCGCCACGACCCAGAAGAAGGTTCCTATCAAGAAGAAGAAGGATTGGAGGTAGTAGGGTGCAAAATATATGAACTCTAGCTTCTCCCTGCCCGTCAAGTTGGGGGATCTCAATACATCCCAGAAATACTTCTTGACGGCGAAGGTGTGGCCCTCGGCCCAGCGCATCCTCTGGCGGGCGATGGCTCGGACCGTGGTGGGTATCTCTGCCGGCGCCTGGATCAGCGGCGTGTACAGGACCTTCCAGCCGTCCATGTACATCCTGAGGGTGAGGTCCCAGTCCTCGGTGATGCTGTGGGTCCACCCCAGCTTCCTCAGGATCTCGGCCCTGATCATGAAGACGCTGCCGGTGATCATCTTCATGGCCCCGAAGAACTCCTCGGAGACCCGCTCGATCATGTATCCGCCGCTGAACTCGCACCGGATGCCTTTGGTGATCCAGTTCTCGTTCTTGTTCAGGTGGTGGAGCTGGTATCCCTGCACGACGCCTATCCGGCGCCTCTCGTACCACTCGTCGACCCTCTCGAAGATGTCGTCTTCGGGTTCGTCATCGTCCCCGCGCGCGCGCGCGCCGTTCCGCCCCTGGCCCTCGAAGTACCAGATGAACTTCTTAAGTATGTCCGGCGGTGGGATGAAGTCGGCGTCCAGCACTACGGCGTACTCGGTCCGGGGGTCCATATACTGGACTGCCTTCTGTAGGGCGCCTCCCTTGAACCCCGTCCTGTCCTTCCTGTGGATGAACTTGATGGTGGGGCCTTCGGTTCTCTTGTTGAGCTCCTTCAGGATCTCGATTGTCTCGTCCCTGGAGTCGTCCGCCACCATTATCTCATAGTTCGAGTAGTCGATGTCCACGCAGGCCTGGATGATCCTCCTGGCGACGTTCTTCTCGTTGTAGAAGGGGAGCTGTATAGAGACGAAGGGCTCCCTGATCAGGCCGTTTTCCAGGGCTCCGTTGAAGTTGCCGTTGTTATTCTCCCTCAACTGTCTGCCAAAGGACCCCGGTGTACCATTCCCCAGGAGGGAGTTCTTGTTATTCCCGTTCTTCCCATTGTTTCCGTTTTTCCTCCCGCTGAAGAGGGCGATGAGTATGGCGAAGTAGTACTTGCAGGCGAACAGGAAGAAGAAGAGGCCCACGGTCAGTGCGACGTAGGAGAACGCTTGTCCTATGATCGCCAGCGTTGACACCTTGTCATACCTCCTCTAACGTGTAGTCCTGTTGCACACCACTACATTATATCGATTCTTCGATATATCCGCCCATTACCCCAGAAACTGGAATATAAATCTTTACCCGAAAAACTGATTTTCAGTACATATGTTTCTGAGGAAGGTTACTAAACATGGTTCATTATTTCCCAGTGAACATTTATATGTCTAAAAAATGATATATGTTCCTGTTGATATGTAATGTTGGAGAACACCCACAGCGAACTCCGGAGGAGGTTCGTGAGAAGCTTCCTCGATCTGATGGTGTTGCGCATGCTCCTGGATGAACCCCTCTGGGGCTACAGGATCATGTCTAAGATGATGGAGGCCTATGGCATCAAGGTCGGTCCACCAGTGATCTATCCCCTCTTGGAATCCCTGGAATCTGAAGGACTTTTAGATTGTAATGAGATCTACGAGGGGAAGAGGAAGAGAAAGGTCTACAACACAACCCCTCTTGGCGTGGAGAAAATTAAGCAGTTCGCAGACGTCCTAGGAGAGTTCTCAGGCTCGGTTTAGCTACAGCTTGTCTTCCAACCTTTTCGCGACCTCGCCCAAGGCCCATGTGAACGGGTGCTCTGGCTTGTCCAGGGCGAAGAGGGACACTCTCTGAGCCAGGAGTATATCGCAGTAGCACGGGATGATCGCGATCAGGGGCTGTTTGAATTGGCCCTTTATGGATTCGACGAGGTTTTTCTGGCTGTCCTCTTCGACGAACATGTGGGGGGTGGCCTTGTTGATGAGGACGTAGGTCTTCTTCTCGAAGGGCTCGTAGAGGTCCTTGACCATGCGCTGAGCGCCTTCGAGATCTAGGAGGTCCATGCTCGAAACGATGACACACACGTCGGAGCTGACGACCGCGTTCACCGATGAATACTGGACCCCCGGGCTAGTGTCTATTATTATGATCTCTACTCCGAACTGGTCTGCCAGTTCCTGCTTCATCGCCATGATCCGTTTCAGGGCCCTCATCTGCCACTTTCGGTCCTTCCTGGCGATCTCCCTCATGGCGTCCATCTCGACGTTGGCGAAGCCCACGAAGAACCTCCCCTTGGTCTTGTACCTGTCTGTCAGGTCCACCATGACGTCTCCGATCTTGGCCTTCCCGTCTAGGTAGTCGTTGACCCATCTCCTGACATTGTTCTTCGCCTGGAATATGGTCAGGAGGCTGGGGGCCCTGAAGTCGAAGTCGAGGAGGGCGACGTTCCGCCCCTTCGCAGCCAGAATTACGCTTATGTTACTGGATATTAGGCTCTTGCCGGTGCCTCCCCGGCTCGAGTGGATCGAGATCGTTTTCACCATTTCGCTCACCTACGATATTACGGAGAAGAGCACCTGCCGGCCCTTCCTCTCCTTTTTCAGGTATCCCATCCTCACCAGCTGGTTCAGATAGCCGCTCTCGACGGCCCTCGCCCTCTTCGTCATGTCAGAGATCTCGTCGGCCGTCGTCTTTCCCTTCTCACACACCACGGAAGCCGTCTTCCTCAGATGGTCCGGGAGGGACAGGAGCGTCATGACATCCAGGGTCTCGAATCTGAACTCATTTACGGGGGGGATCGCCTTGAGCAGATCCTTCCAGAGAGTGCCGAGATCGCGGGTCTCCACGACGTCTATGTCATACTGCTCTGCGAGTTTTCTCGCTTTCTTCGTCAGCCCCGGAAACGCCACTAGAATGGATCTGGGAGGGTTCGTGTCGAAGACCTTGGCGAACATGGATATGACTTTGTCCTCTCCCACATCATCGTCGGAGACCACGAAATCCAGGGCGAGGATTACCTCGTTCTGGTCTTCGCTCCTTGCCGTGATGTCGAAAAAATGCTCCACTTCTGATTCACCTGTCATAAATCCAGGGCTCTCGGTTTCGTACCCCCGTTCATGGAGGAACTCGAGCAGGGGTTTTATCGCCAGCCGGTCTGAGATCTTCTCTATCCCTTCTTCACTGAACTTGTAGCAGAAAACAGGCCTGACCGATAGGTCCCCCTTCTGGATCAGTACGCCGCAGCTGCGGCATCTCCAACCAGCATCGCCGGATTTTACACCTTTCGAAATCTCGTTTTCTCCTGATGATCCGCTGTCTCGAATATCATTTGTGTCCTGTCTGTCCAATTTGAGGATCTGATCGATGTTGCATGAACCGCATCCAGGGCAACTCACGAGGACACCGCAGACCTCCGACGTCAGGAGATTGATGTCCTGAAGCGATTTCAGGAAGGCCTCAGCATCCTCTGGCCTGTCGACGAAGACCTCCGCGCCGGGGTATCTGTAGCCTAGCTTTTCGTCCAGGACCGGGTAGAGGCTTTCGAGCTCTCCGTCGAGGAATTTCCCTATGAATAGCTGGACTCGGCTGTTCGTGGGTAGTCCCTTTTTCTTATCCGGCTTTTTCCCACTCAAATGGTGGTGCCCTCGCTGCCCAGATGATGATAATCCATTTTTCGATGATAGTATTATAACTATTCCCTTCGCAATGCGAAATCAGCTAAAGTAATATCTAGCCGGACCCGATAATAGCAGGAATGGACTTCCCCACGACTACGGTTCGAGAGGGCACCTCCGTTATTAGGGTACCCGAAATCAGTCAGGAAGAGGGGGAACCTCTTGAACGGGCTAGATCGAGAGCCCCAGTGTTTTACAACCCCCGGATGATGATGAACAGGAGTACGGCGGTTCTCGCTTTGGGCGTTCACCAGGGGCGGGTTTCGAGGCCGTTGACGGTCTGTGAGCCGATGTGCGGGACGGGGGTGAGGGGGGTACGGTTGGCCCTTGAGTCGCATGGGGTTGAGCGGGTCGTGATGGGGGACATGAATCCAAAGGCCATCAGGCTTGCGAGGGAAAACGCCCATATAAACGGCGTGTCGGGCGTGGTGAACGCGAGGCTCATGGAGGCCAACCTCCTCCTGTCACTCCATTCCAAGCCTCTATCCCGATTCGACTACGTCGACATCGATCCCTACGGTTCACCAGCCCCGTATCTAGATGGCGCCATCAGGGCGTGCAAGAGGGACGGGATGGTGGCGTTGACGGCCACCGACATGGCCCCCCTCTGCGGCGTTAACCCGAGGGCTTGCCTGCGTAAATACGGGGGACGCCCCCTCAGGACAGGGTACTGTCGCGAATCTGCGTTGAGGCTCGTCGCCGGGGCCCTCGTGACCGCGGCCGCCGTCCACGAGGTCTCCCCGAGACCCGTGTTCAGCTACGCGGCGGATCATTATGTCCGCCTGTACGTGAAGATGGGAAGGGGGAAGAAGAATGTGGACAGAAGCCTGTCAGAGATGGGGTACATTCTCCACTGTTTCAAGTGTCTCAACAGGAAGGCGGTGTCTAGTCGGAGCATCTTCGATTCCGCCGTGTGTGGACATTGCGGATCTCCGATGGGGGCTGCGGGGCCGATGTGGCTGGGGGATCTGGCAGAGGATGCCTTCTGCGACGACATGCTGACGCTGTCCGAGAGGTCCGCCATCAGCAGCAACCTGAGGCTCATCCGCATAGTTCAAAGAGTCAGGGGGGAGATAGGATTCCCCCAAGGTTTTTACAGCATAGATAAAATATGTTCAAAGCTCGGAACGCCGTCAAGGGCGACGGGCGAAGTAATATCTGCGATAGAGGAGGCGGGATTCAGGGTGGCGAGGACCCACGTAGACGATAGGGGCCTGAAGACGGACGCCCCGATAGGGGATCTGATGGACATCGTAAAGTCGGTCAAAACCGACGGGTAGGGCACAAGGATGTCGAGCAGGTGGTTCAACGAGAGGAAAAACGATCCCTACTACAGGTGGGCGAAGGAGCAGGGGTACCGCTCTCGGGCGGCCTTCAAGCTCATCCAGCTTGAAGAGCGCTTCGGCTTTCTGGAGGGTGCGCGCAACGTGCTTGACCTGGGGGCGGCCCCCGGCGGATGGCTCCAGGTGGCCAGCGAATCGGTCGGCGATGAAGGCCTCGTCCTTGGGGTCGACCTCGACGAGATAGAGCCCCTTGGCCTCCCGAACGTCGAGACCCTGGTCGGGGACATCACCGACGAGGAGACCCAGGATGAAATCATGGACATGTTTCAGGGGAAGGTAGACGTCATCCTTTCTGATATGGCCCCCGACGTCAGCGGAACATGGGATCTGGACCAGTATCGCCAGATACACCTGGCCAGGGTGGCGTTGGTCATCGCAGACAGGCTGTTGAAGAGAAAGGGTTGGATGGTGATCAAGACGTTCCAGGGCTCGGAACACGGCAAATTCGTCCGGGAGATGAGGGACATGTTCGAGACGGTGAGGATAGTCAAACCGAAGGCCACGAGGAAGAAGAGCGCGGAGATCTACCTCGTCGCGAGGAACCTAAAGTCTGACCGCAGGCTCCCGGAAGGGTTCAGACCGGTGGACGAGGAGCTCTAGGAGGCCAGCTCCTTCAGAACCCTGGCCACCAGCGCATTTGAGAGGATCACGGGTTTACCCGTCTTCTCCGCCACTGCCCTCTTGACCTTTGAGCTGAACCCGAAGCAGTTGAGCAGTATCAGATCTGGATCCCGATCCGCAAGCCTTTCGGCCAGCGCTTCTACACCCCCCTCCCCCTCATAGGGAGACAGATGGTCGGCGTAGACCTCGACGCCCTCCCTGCCAAACGCGGATTCCGCCATGTGCGTCTGCTCTTCTGCAGGGTAGACGACGGCCAGCCTTCCCCTTTTCAGGGTGGCTTCGATGACGCCCTTGAGGATCTCCTGGGGGGTGACGACCAGCCCCTTCGACTCGAACTTCGGGAACTTGCCCGTGCACATGATCACGGTCAACCTCACTCCCTCCTCCTCGAGCCGGTGTATCCTCTCCTGGAGGATGGGGAGGATCAGCCTCTTGGTTATCATCACCTCGGTTCCGTCCCTCAGCCTGGAGACGAGGAGGTAGTCGTCGGGCTTGAAATCGATCTGCTCTATGTCCTCGGGGGTTAGATCGTTGAGGGCCCCCGCCTCAAGGATCTCGAATCCCTCTCCCAGGATCTCCTTGAGGGGCGGGAGGATGTCGTCCCTCGGCGACTGTCCTATGGATAGCATCCCGATCTTCTTCATCCTAGATGAGAAAGAAGCCTGTGGACTAATATGGTTGACGCTGCGGGGCTAGATGAAGCGTCTCTTCAGTGCGTTTTTCTCCCCCTCGACTATCCTCTCGAAGAACTCGTTCGTCTCGCCCTCGGTCTCGGCGAGGAGGTCCCAGGCCTCCGAGAGGTCCACGCGCTTCGCGGCGGCCACGATCGCGCCCCTCCTCCCGTACATGGAGACGAGCTTCGCCGTCGCCTTC
>JAUWBQ010000126.1 GCA_030601645.1 Candidatus Bathyarchaeota archaeon
AGGCATCGAGACCCAGTCCATCACCGAGTTCTACGGAGAGTTCGGCACCGGCAAGTCCCAGATCTGCCAGCAGCTCTGCCTCACCGTCCAGCTCCCCACAGAGCTGGGAGGCCTCGACGGCGGAGCCCTATACATCGACACAGAGAACACATTCAGACCCGAGAGGATCACCCAGATCGCCCCCAGGTTCAACCTCGACCCAGACGAGGCCCTGAGGAAGATCATCTTCGCCGAGGCCTACACGTCGAACCACCAGACTGTGCTCCTGGAGAACGCCGACGAGGTCATCAAGGAGAACAACATCCGCCTAATAGTCGTAGACAGCGTCACCAGCCACTTCAGGAGCGAGTACCTGGGCAGGGAGATGCTCGCCCCCCGGCAGCAGGAGCTCAACAAGCACCTGCACAAGCTCATCCGCCTCTCCAGGGCCTTCAACACCGCCGTCGTGGTGACCAACCAGGTCATGGCCCAGCCCGACGCCTTCTTCGCCAAGGTGGTCAAGCCCGTGGGGGGCCACATCATGGGCCACACGAGCCACACCAGGATATTCCTGCGCAAGGGCCGGAGCAACCTGCGCATCGCGAAGCTGGTGGTCAGCCCCTTCTTGCCCGAGGGGGAGGCGCCGCTCCGCATCACCGGGAGAGGCGTGGAGGGAGAAGAGGATATCTAGGAAACGGGGATTGATGGCCTCCAAGAAGGCCAGGGACGACATCATCACCTTCTTCGACAACCTGGAGGAGAGGAAGTTCAAAGACGCATCGAGGGCCCTCCAGGCCATAAGGAAGAAAAAGTTCGGGGACGCCGAGTTCACGGAGGGCTACGTAAATGCCCTAGAGGGCATACTCCTCTCCGCCCGGACGGGGGACGAGAGGGATTTCCTGAACCGGGCCCCCTTCGACCCCAAGGCGATGAGGAAGTACAAGAGGGAGTTCAGCGACTTCGTGAAGAACGGTGTCCGCTCCACCTTCGATGTCGGCTTCTTCCTGGCATGGTCGGACCTGGTGCAGTATCGTCGGGATACCGGGAAAAAGGGCTAGGCCATCGTCTGCATCAGGGTGTAGAGAAGCGCCCAGACCGTCACCCACGTGAACAGGAAGACGCCCACCCCGATCTTCAGCCCCCGCATCGGGTCCATGCCGTTTCTGCGGGCCAGTAGATCCGACATTATCACGTACAGGAGCACGCCTATCATGAACGCGGTCGTGCCGGTGACGTTGAAGTACACCTGAACTACCAGGCAGAGTATCGCAGCGGGGACGGCCCCAGCAAGTTTCGTCCACCACATCTTCTCCGACGTCTTCATGCCTCATTCCTCGGGAGCATCATCTCTTTATCAAACGATCCGTATTTAAGTGATTACCCACTCTGAGCGGAGTCACGGGAGGGATGATACGCCTCATCCACCGATCCCAGAGAATCCCCGATTGGATGAACGATCTAAAGGGCTTGAACGACATTACGAAGTGCTTTTCATTTAAAATAAGTCAATTCTAACGCATATTATCATTCACTACAGATATCAAAGCCATACAAGCTTTACTGTCCGCAACTCCTGTTCTCCGGAATGTGAAACGGGTACTTCTGAATGCTTCATAACGCCTTTATTAGTTCCCTGCCACCGGTATTTGACCTTCAGAGGCTAGATCTTTCAATGAAACATTTAACGAAGCCCGAATTCCACCTCCAGGCACGTTCACTGCTCGTGGGGATGCTGGCCCTCATTCTGATGCTAAATTTCGCAGTCGTCTCCGCAAAGAACGAATGGCTGGACAGCGACCCCACCGAAAGAACCAGCACAGTGAACAAACCCGTGGACCCCGTCTTCATCAACGACGGAACCGACTCCATCTCGATCCCCCTCGGAGAGAGCTGGGACCTCACATACAACCTCAAGAGCGGGAGGCGGTATCACATATTCCTCGTGGGCGACTGGATTCGCAACACCTCGAATCCAGTCACCGACTACGACATATACACGTACAAGCCGAACGGCGCACGCCTCTCCTCCCACACAGAATCAGCTGGGCTCCCGGAGCAGGTAGCCACCGACGATCAACACCAATACTTCGTACCCTCCCAAACGGGGGATTACACGTTCAGGATAGTGAACGACGAAAGGGACAGCCAGAACGACGAACCCGCCACCTTCATGCTCATAGAGCACATCGACGCGAACACCGAGTACAGCCAGTTCCTGGAAGGCAGGGACAACGACGATAACGAGGTCTTATACACGGGGTGGGCCTACGAGTTCAACACCTCAGCCCCTCAGATTCGGGTGTTCGTAGAGGTACCTAGTTTGCTTGACATGTACGAGGCCCGCCTCTACGCCATGGCGAACCCGGGCTCCGAGATAGGTTATTCTTTGTACGGGATAGGAGTGCCTTTCGGGGATTTCTTCGACGGCTTCTCCGATCCTTATGGCGGCTTCAACACCTACAGCCAGGGAGATCGGAACATCGAGGCCATGGACAGCGGTGAGTACTCGGGTCAGGACCTAGAGTTCATTTACGATGCCCCGAACTCGGCTGAAAACGGGTGCGGCATCTTCTATTACCTTGTTCTGATCGCCGAGCACGGCCAGGGGACCGTCGATTTCATAGTTCAGACGGACTTTGCGCCGCCCGTGATATCCCTGATGGATCCGCCCGAGGTAGGCGTCGAGGGGGAGGGCACTGAGATCAAGGTCACGATCAAGGACGAGACGGAGATCGAAGAGGTCTGGGTCGAATACTCAACCGATGGTGGAGAGACCTGGTCTGACGAAGATCTGAAGAAAAGGGTGTACGGTTATAGTTGTGAGTTGGACGACCTCACCGCGGGAGACTATGTGGATTACGTGGTCTATGCGGAGGACGCGTTCGGGAACATCGGCTCCTTTGAGTCAGGGTTCCAGGTGAAGAAGACTATCTCCTTAGAGTGCTACATGGCCAATAAGAACCTGTACGGGGATGAGAGCGCCAGGGTAACGGGTAGCTCTAACCTAGATTCCGCCCCGATCACTTTGGAGTTTGCGAAGAGGGAGACGGTCGAGAGCTTCCAAGTCATGACCGATGATAATGGAGCCCTCATCTTTTCCTTCGCCCCGCCACAACTCGGAGAATGGAGTTTTCAGGCCATATTCGAGGGAAGCGAAACCGAGTTCCCCGCATCAAGCGAATTCATCAACTTCACGGTGGATAGCAGGGAGACTCACATATCCGGCTTCCTGAGCGAATCACAGGTGAAGAAGGACGAGCCGATAACGGTCTCGGGGTCGGTGATACCCAAAATCCCCGGTCTGACCGTAGAGGTCCTCTTCGTCTCGTCGGTGAGCCATGTGGAGAATGTGTCGACCTCTGCTGATGGATCTTTCACCTGCACCTATGAGCCCGCAGAGGTAGGGATTTGGAGCGTTCTGGCGAATGTAGGAGACGGCTTCGTCTACGCATTCTCCCAGAGCGATGTGATGGAGTTCGAGGTCCTGCCCTTGACGATAATCGACAAAGCCATCTTATTGGCCCAGAGGATGATCGAGCCCCCGTTCCTCTACGGGACGGTGGGGCTGGTCGGCGTAGTGATATCTTCGGTCGTTTATGTGAAACGCGATGTCGTGATCCCTGCCCTCCCGCAGGGCTTGGTTAAACGACTTGGTGGTAACAGCGGAAAAAGGAAACGTAAGAACGGTAAGAACGGTAAGAGATATCGTCGCAAAAAAAAGTGATAATTTCAGCGTCTTCATCTTCGTTTTAATAGGGTTAACTAATTTTGTTGGATTACATTCATGTTGGCATTAACCTGGAATCCGCATCCATATCCTGAAAAGATGGATTTTAAACATGTATTTATTTAAAGTGTCTGTAATATCTCCTCTTTCTTACAGATATCCGATAATAACGTACCAATACATAATTCATTTATTAAAGCTTAATTGATGTTAAGCTAATCCGGATAGGAGAGGATTGAAACAAGAAGAATGAGGAATAGGAAAGCCGTGAGCCCGGTCATCGCTACGGTCATACTCGTCGAGGTAGCCATCACAGTGGCCGTCGCAGTCGCTTACTGGATGGGCGGCATCGCAGGACAGTACACTAAATTCGAGAAGGTCGAGATCCAGTCCGCCGTATGCACCTGGAATAGCACAGACACCCACTGGAAAGTAGAAATGAAAATAAAGAACACAGGTACCGCCGCATCGACTCTGATCAGCGCATTCATAAACGAAGTCGAAGTGGAGAACTATGGCACCGACAATGTAATGACTGACGCGACTTCTGCAAACATGACCGCAACAACTTCGATAGAAAGCGGAGACAACATCATTATCAACTTCTACATCGATCTGGGTTACGCCACACTGAGCTCAGGTACAACCGTGAACATAAAGATCCACAGTGCAGGCGGCATGGACTACATCAAACTCGTCGAGCTCATCTAGGCTTACCCTCTCAATTTATTATATTCAGATCACGGTGGGACACCCTTGGGTCTACTGGACAGGCTCCGAAGAAACGGAAAGAACGAAGTCAACCAGAAAGAGAGTGTCCACGTTGCGCAATGCAAGAAAGGCTACGAGGTCGTAGAGGAATATTTCGTCCACAAGCCCATAGCCCGCATCAAGATCGTAAAGTCGCCTAAACTCGGTGAGGGCCTCCACTATTTCGCGGTCGAGACACCCCTGAACGAGGAAGAGAAGGATTCCTTCGGGAAGATCATGGGCATCCTCAGCAAGGAGATGGAGCCCCCGACGGACGACGAGATGACCCCGGAGGAGTACGTCCTCGACCAGGCCGAGAGGGTAGCCGAGAAGTACCACCGCGCCCTGGGGGGCCACTCAGAGGCCGGTTGGAGGAAGATATTCTACTACGTGGTCAGGGATCTCACAGGCTACGGCCCCCTCCAAGCCATCATGCTCGACCCCAACATAGAGGACATAAGCAACAACGGCGTGAACAATCCCATATACGTCTGGCACCGGAAATACGAGAGCATCCCCACCAACATCACCTTCGTAGACGAACAGGCCGCCAACGACTTCATAGTCAAGCTCGCCCACAGATCATCGAAGCACATCTCCAGCGCCACGCCGGTCCTAGACGGGATGCTCCCAGAGAAGCATAGGATGGCGGCCACATTCATGAACGAGGTCTCCACGAGGGGGAGCACATTCTGCATCAGGAAGTTCAGGGAGGACCCCTTCAGCATCGTCGACCTCATCAAGATCGGCACCCTCGACGAGCGGATCGCCGCCTACTTCTGGATGATACTTGAGCACAAGATGAGCTTCATGATCATCGGGGGCACCGGGGCCGGGAAGACCAGCATCCTGAACGCCCTGCTCAGCCTGATGTCCAGGAACGACAAGATCGTGACCGTAGAGGAGGTCGCAGAGCTCAGCCCGCCCCTGCCAAACTGGACCCAGTTCAACAGCAGGCAGAGCTTCCAGTTCGGTCAGGGAGCAGCCGCGTCAATCTCCATCTTCGACCTCGTCAAGGTCAGCCTCAGGTACAGGCCAGATTACATCATAGTCGGCGAGATTCGAGGCGAGGAGGCTTTCGCCCTCTTCCAGGCCCTGGCCACGGGCCACGGCGGACTCTGCACC
>JAUWBQ010000232.1 GCA_030601645.1 Candidatus Bathyarchaeota archaeon
GTCGGGGCTCCTGCCGTGGGAGGTCAGGGAGAAGTACCTGGGTTTGAGGTTCATCGGCCTCTTCGAGGCCTCTGATGGCTGGGTCTTCATCCACACGAGCCCCCGGATGCACGACAGGCTTAGTGAGGGTATCGGCATCGAAGAGCTTGAGGAGAGGCGGCAGCTGGAGGAGTGGGTAGCCCAGAGGACCGTCGATGAGGCAGTAAAAACGCTGGTGGATGTCGGGGTGCCCGTAGCGCCCATCAACAGCCTGGAAGAGGCCGTCAACGACCCGCAGGTGAAACACCGCGGCATGATAGTTGAGCTGGAGCACCCGGAGGCCGACACCGTGAAGACGGTGAACTTCCCCGTCAAGTTCTCCAAGAGTCCGGCGAAGATAAGAATGGCTGCGCCGCTACTGGGTCAGCACAACAACGAGGTGCTCACCGATCTGCTGGGTTATGGCGAGGAGGAGATTGGGGTCCTCCGGAGAGACGGAGTTATCACATAACCGAGAGATGAAATTTTACCCTGGGAAGGGAGTGTCTACCTCTTCCTGACTGTGATGACAAGAAGAGCTGAGATACACACTACTCCGATCGCTATGTTTGGGAGTAGGAGCAAACGCATGATCTGGCCTATCCCCTCAACTATGCTCATCTATAGCAGGATAATTGGTGCTGAAAGAGTCTAAAATTAGTATTGTTGGGAAATAAGGCTAAAATAGGCGGTATATTCGTCGTAAACGTCATAAACCCTAATCTTAATTGAAGAAACTCGATAATAAGGGCTTAGTGTTTTGACTATATTTTAACTGATTGCGCAAATTGAATGCCGTCCAAAAGGGGATTTTTTCCACTATTGGCGCATGGAGAGTGCGGGTGCGGTTATATAGTGTAATGGACGGCGCTATATTCGGTTTAGTGATCTACCCATGTCGCGCGCGCGAGCACGAGATGGGGGATGGAGGCCATCATCCTTAGTCGAGTACACTGCTTGCGAATCGGCCGACATCCGCTCGTTATTCTATTTTTACTCCAAACTGGAGGACTGCCAGCCCAACGAAGTATATCGCAGCCGTTGCGACGAATATCGGGTATAGGCCGTAATAGTTCGCTATGTAGGCGGCGACCATGGATGCTAGTGGCTTTATCACGTTCTCCGGTATCGCCGATAGGGCGACGCCCACGCCCCTCTGCTTGGGGGGCGAGAGCCTGGAGGTGATCGTCATCCTGGCCGGCATGCCCAGTATGCCGAAGAACCGCTGGGCGAGGTAGAAGAGCATGAAGAACCAGAAGCTCTTCAGAACGATCGCGAGCATGAAACAGGTGTATGATGCGAACAGCGTCACAACCAGCCACCTCTTCTCGCCGAACCTGGTGGCCAGCTCTCCTCCGAGGGGCGATGCGACGATCCCCATAAGCGAGCTCACTGCCATCATCATGCCTATCTGGGTGATCGTCCACCCCTGGGACTCCGCCAGCCAAATGGTGAGGAAGCCCGTGGTCAGGCCTCCCCCGAACCTCCTGATCGAGCCGGAGAGCAGCAGGAACATCATGTTCCTGTTGAGGAGGGTGTCGACCGTGTCTCCCTCGTCCCACTCCTCCATAGTCTCCTTGCTCACCATCTCGGCGGGGGGCTTGACGAAGTACAGGGCCACAAGTCCGAAGAGGGTGGGCAGCACCCAGAACCCGTAGATCTGCCTCCACTGGAACGCGAAGACTCCCATTAGGATGGTGATTGAGAGTGGTCCGAGCGACACCCCTGTGGTCCCTCCGGCGTGCCAGATGCCCAGGGCTCTTGATCGATCTCTTGGACTGGTTATGTTCGAGACGTAGCTCTGTGAGGGGGGGTGGTAGACGGTGGAGTTGAGGGTCAGCAGGGTGGTTGCGGCGATGTACATCCATGGGTTGAAGGAGATGCTCCCGAGGAAGGCCCCCGTCGCGGCCATGAGGATGCTCAGCGTTATCAGCTTCTTCGCCCCGAACCTGTCCGAGAGGAAGCCGGCGGGGACGGAGAAGAGGAGCTGGCAGAGGGAGGGGATGGCCACGATGAGGCCGATCTGCTGGTAGGTGAGGCTGAACTCCTCCCTGAGGATCGGGAAGAGGGTGGATCTCATGTTCCCGGCTGGGTGGACCAGGGCGTGGGTGAGGACCATGATGAGGAGGCTGGAGCTGATTAGACTGCTCCTACTTTGTGTGGCATTCTCCTCTATTTTAGATCACCCGGAATTACTCTTGATGAGGCCCCTCTTGCCATTTATGTCTTGTTAAACTTACTTCCAGGATCTTTGTCGCGCACGACGCTTGTAGATTCTGCAAAGAAACAGGGCGTGTACTAGGCGTTCGATTTTTCCATCAGAACCTCATAGAAATAGCGTGTTACCTCGTCGCTCTCCAGGGATGAGACGTGATCAATGTTTTCAATCTCGAAATGATCTCCGAACAACTCCACGATCTGTTCTCTCCTGAAATGGTTCCAAGCTCGGCCGTTCCTATAGCTGAAACAGACCATCAGATACGTGCCACCAGACTTTATGACCCTGTGTACGCCCTCG
>JAUWBQ010000010.1 GCA_030601645.1 Candidatus Bathyarchaeota archaeon
TCCATCTTGAGGGACCTGCTCCTGTCCATCATGCTCTTCATGACCCCGGGGACGCCGCCGAAGTAGCTGGGCGCGGCGAAGACGATGGCGTCCGCAGCCTCAAGCCTCTCCTTGACGAGGCCCATGTCGTCCTCCTCGTCCTGGGGGCACCGCCTCTCCTTGACGCAGGTGTTGCACCCGATACAGGGCAGAATCTTCAGGCCAGCGAGGCTCAGCACCTCGACCTCGGCGCCCGCCTCCTTCGCCGCGCTGAGGGCTGCCTCCAGCAGCTTCCCCGTGTTCCTCCCCTCCCTCGGGGAGCCGGAGATCCCCAGAACCTTCACCTTTGACATCTCGATCAGAAAGGGTGGAGGTTGCAGAATAAAGGCCTTCCCTGAATGAAACTCATTCACACAACCCATGCATTAAAAATCGATGACGATCCTTTCACACTCGACCGTTCGAGAGTTTTCTCTTCTACTGGAAACCTTGGATGATAACTACATTGCAATACGCTTGTCCCTCTCCCAAAGCTTACGATGTACGTATTTTATCACGGGGGATAATCCTAGAGGAGAGTTTACCAAGTGAGACCCCGAGAATCGCGATGATAACCCCGAGCCTGCCTCCTCGGCTGGCATTTACGACAGTCAATGTGATGATATTTGCCTCGTATCCGGAAAACCATTGTATGAGCCCTGAAAAATATCCGGCCACAAACGAGCCGATGAGAGAGGCAAAAAATCCCATAGCCAAATCCAGCAGATCTTCGCTTCTCCGGCCGTAGAGAACCCCTATGGCGCACCCCACTCCGCCGACTATTGCAATAGAGCCTCCCTCCAGATAGTATCCTAAGAGAACTCCAAGGAGGAAACCAGAGAGGATGACCTTTTGCTGGCGGGTATAATTATCCAACCAACCAAGCCTGCCGATGATGACATAGCCTATTCCGACAGCTCCGAAGAGCCCTGTGAAAAATACAATCCCCCAAAGCCATCTTGAGCCAGGTATGAAGCCGGTCTGGAATGTGTTGTTTATAACGGCCACCTCACGGCTCGTCGCCACGAATATATTCTCCCCGGTCGATGTGACGGCCACCATTGGCGATTCAAAGCCTGTGTCATAACTCCATAGGGGGGTGTCTCTAGGGGTATACAGAAGGTACAGTTGCCCATCAGGGTTCGATGCAGCAACATAAGAACCGAAGGGCGGGGACTGGAGGGTTCGGACTCCCCCCGGGACATCGATGACATCTTCCTCGACGTCTCCTCCTGCATGTCGCAGAATGTAGGCAGCCCCCTCTTCTTGGTGGGCTATGACCTGGTCTCCGCCGCTGGAAATCGAGACTGAGATGATGGGCTTATTGGAGTGCCATTCCCAGACGAGCTTTCCATCCTTCAAGGAAAGTACATAGACTCGTCCTCCCCCGTCCGTGGATTTCCCCCCAACCGCCATCTTGGTATCCTGAGATAAAGAAACACTGACCTCTGTCAACTCGGTGGATGCTTTCCATAGGGGTTCGGCGCTGTTGATGTTGAACAAGAAGGCATCTCCTTGAGAGTCCACAGCGACAATCCTCCTCCCATTAGAGGACATCTCCGCGACAACACGGGATGCACCAGTCTGATACTCCCAAACGACTCCATCTCTATTCGAGAGAAGCCCGATTCGGCCACCGAACGTTACCAATATGAAGACGAGGGGGGGCATCCCCCCCGAAGAATGGACACCTGCGACCGCTCCTTGTTTCAGGTTGTAGGTCCACCTGGGGCGCACCTCGTCGCCCACCATGTAAGGCGAGTCAGAAAAGAGGTTGACGCTGTGGTTGCTATCAATAGATGCTATATAGTCTCCCTTGGCCGACAAGACTACTGAGACGATCTCAGAGTTACCGTGATAGACCCATCGAGGGGATGTCTTCCCCTTCTCGAAGAACGATATCGCTCCATGTTCCCCGCCGATGGCCAAGGAATTCCCGGAGCTCGAGATTCCGAGGCTTGTGATATCCTCCTCACTCTCGTAGATCTCGATGGTCTTTCTGGTCCTCGTGGAGTAGTTGAAGACATAGAAGGCTGAGGCAGACTCAACCAGTATGAAGATGATAACTATGAGGTATTTTCGGTTGGCCTTCATTGAGTCTCTCCTTTGTCCATCATGCTAGTTACAGTTGCACGCGTAGCGTCTAATCATGTCTTTACGGCCCATCTTAGCCTTTTCATTAATCAAAAAAATTAGAGTAAGATTGCAGCCCTTCATGTTCTTCAAGACTTCGAACCTATTGCTTCCCCAGTTTTCTTGCGAGCTCCGCTAGCTTCGGATGGATGGATCTACCCTCGTCCAGGATTTGCTCCCCGTCCATCCAGACCGACGAGTTGAGGCATATGCCGTCGGAGTGCGACGGAGCCGGCATCCCGGGGTGGTTGCCGATCCCCCATTCCGAGGATCCCCAGACCCTCTCGTCCTCCACGATATCCCCAGTCAGCTTCGCCCCGGGGTTGAAGCTCCAGCATATGTGCGCTATTCTTAGCATGTTAGGGTTGTCGAAGCTCTTGAGCCAGGCCTCGTACTGCACAGCCTCGCTTCCACCCTCTATCTTCATAATCTTCCCGTCTTTCACATGGAGAGTGACCGGCTGTTTGAGTAGTCCAATCGGTGGGACCAGGGAGCCGTCGAACACGATCTTCCCGTTTACGGACTCGCGGACTATCCTCCACCCGATCTGCCCTGCCATCATGTGGGAGCCGGGCTTGTTGGGGAACCCTCTCAGCGGAGCGGTGGCGCCCTCCATGTTCTGGAAGACCACGTCCGTTCCTGCCGGTGTGGTCACCCGAATCTCCTTGGCGTTCACTGTCATTTCCGATAGGGTCGTGATGAACTCAGCCAGGGTGGCGTAGTCGATCCGCCCTATGCAGCGAACCATCATGTCGACGTTCATGCCGACGAGGCAGAGATACCTGAGGCGCTTGTTCTCGTTCATGACTCTGTCGTAGGCTGTCGAGTAGAGGAGCCACTGGTTGTTGAACTCCACCCATGCGTCGGCCCCATTCAACGCCCCCACAAGGGCCTCTTCAGGAAGCATGGGGTCCGCCGCCTTGCCCACGCCGAGGGGAGAAGCAAGCCAGATGACCATGGGCTTCGCCCCTGCGGAAAACGCGGCTCTGGCGGTGGCTTCAACCACTCTCGTGTCCGACTCGGTGTCAGCCGTGATAACGAAGGTCTCTCCCGGTTTCATCTCGAACAGATCCCTGACGAGGATGTCGGCAGCCTTCCCTAGCTCGAACTCGTAATATTCTACCATCCTGATCACCTAACCATCGCAATAGTTGTTCTCCACACTTAAAATTTCAGTGCAAGGAGGTTCAATCTTCGATCCTTACAGACTCGTTCAGGAAGACGGAGAGTAGGACTGCGGCGGCTGCAGAGGCGAGCGCCGATGCATAGAATGCCCATGCTGCTCCGAATAGATCCCAGAGGTAGGCCCCGAGCACGGGACCAATCATCAGGGCGGTTCCGGGGACAAAGTTCAAAGCCCCATAGGCTCTCCCCCTCCTCTCCTCAGAGGCGACGTCGGTGACGAGGGCCTCAAGTGCCGGCTGCTGCACGTAGCCAAAAATGTTGTCCGCCATCTGGATGATAAGGACCTGAGGAAAATTGGTCGCAAGGGTGAAGGCTAAGATGAGTAGGGGGCGGGTAGCGTAGCTAATGAGGATACAGAGCTTTCTGCTAAACCGGTCTATCATCAACCCTATCGGTATCCTCGTGACTATTCCGACCATTCCCATCCCCCCGGCGACGATGCCCCATTGGACCTTCGAGAGGCCGATGACATCGACCGCATACACAACGCTGTAGTTCGTCAGGAAGCCGACTGCGAGGGAAAAGAGGAAGGCGGCGAAGATGGCGACCCTCAACGTGTCCAACTTTATCACGGGTTCGAACATGTCTTGGATCGACTCCTTGATGCTGAACTCCGCAGGCCTCTTCGTGGGTATCATCGTCTCTCTTAGGAAGACTCCCCTAGCCACACCTGTGATGATCATGACCACCCCCGAGAAGAGGAGAGCCACCCGCATTCCCTGGATGACCCCAGACCTTTCCAAAAGGAATCCTCCTATGATAGGCATAGCGGTTGAGAAAAGAGAGAAAGCCGTATGGATAGCCGCGAAGGCCGTGGCACGTTTGTCTGCCTCAATGGCATCGGCGAACATCGCCTGCCGCGCCGGGAGGACGACGTTCGTGAACGCCTCCAGGATCACTCCCGGGATTAGATGCTCCCATCTAGTCGCGAAGAAGAAGGTGAAGGGGGCGAGGGAGGATATGAGACCTCCCCAGAACACGAGACTCTTCCTACCAATCCTGTCGGAGAGATAGCCCACTGGCGCCTGCATGAGGACCCGGATTAGGCCCGAGATGAAGGCTAAAAGGCCCAGTATGTAGAGGGATGCCCCGAGCTCGAGGACGTAGAGAGACCAAAAGGTCCTTGTAAGGAAGAGAACTCCTTGGCCGATGGGCTCAATCACAAGCATGACCAAAGCGTTGCCCCTCATGCCAAGAAAAACCCTGCCTGAACTCGTGCCCAAATCGACCCCAATCCTGTCTTATCCGGATGCTGATACTCTCTCTAAGGGCAATAAAAAATACGTGTAGAAAAGGGATGATGAATAGGTGAAAGAATACTCAAGCTCGAATTTAATCTATCACTAGACGAAGCTACAAACTTGGAAATTATATTAACTCAGGCTTTCTCTCACCCATATCTATGCAACTTTAAATAGCAAATCGATGAATTGATTGTTGGAGGAATTCTGTGTCATTTTCTTCCAAGGGATGGTATGAGTTCGGAACGGAGAGACAGTACCCAACATACAAATGGATGGAGCTCGCCCGTTCAGCAGACTTTCTGTGCAGAGAGATACTCGGAATACGGCCGGGTGAGAATGTGGTCATATACGCCGATACCGCTACAGACCCGAGGGTGGTTCAGGTAACCTCAGCAGCGGCGTACACCATCGGTGCCAAGGTAACGACGGTCTGGTACGAGACGAAGGGAGACATCGATCTCCCCCCACCCGAGCCGGTCGAGGCTGCGGTGCTCGCCGCCGACATGGTGGTAGAGTTCGCCGTGGCCTATCTCGTCCACTCGGCGATGTGGGCGAAGGCGAGGAAGGCGGGTGTGGCGATGAAGTGTCTGACAGGGATGAACGCCGACATGATGGTGAGGTGCGTCAACCCCGATTTCTACGGCGAGATGCAGGTGTTCGGCGAGGCCTACAAGGAGGTCGTGGATAGAGGAAAGGATACCTGTAGAGTCACCAACAGGGCTGGAACGGACGTGACCTTCAAGTTCATGACCCTTGAGGAACGGGAAGCTTTGATGAGGGCCAGGGGCATCGTACCCGGCAAGCCACGCAGGGGTGGCATGCTTGGCGGGCAGGGCCACCTCAACGCGAACCCGAAGACAGTGAACGGGACCATTGTCTTCGACGGAGCCTTCTGGCCCCCATCAGAAGTCGGGGCATTGAAGGAACATCTGGAGATGAAGGTCAAGGACGGCATCGTCACCGAGATCGTCTCCGACCACCAGGAGGCTAGGATTGTAAAGAACTGGTTCGCTCACTTCCACGACCCGGCCGCCTACAACATCCTCCACGTCTCAACCGGATACAACCCGGGAGTCAAGAGGATCTCAGGCGACATCGTAGAGGACGAGAGGGTGTTCGGTTGCGTCGAGGTGGGCATCGGACTGGCGAGCCCCGACCTCGCTTGCCACACAGACGGCATCATACTGAACCCATCCATCTGGATCGACGACGAACTCATCGAGAAGGAAGGCATCTTCGTCGAGCCGAAGCTGAAGGAACTTGCTAAGAAGCTCGGGATGCAGCTCTGGGTCGACTAACCCCTCCCTTTTTTTTAAAAAAGGATGCTCAGAGTTTTCCAGAATTGGATTATTCTCGCGTAAAGTCTACAAAGGCTTATCCCGCGCCTTCTTCTCTCCATTCGTCAACGAACATGGACAGAAGCTGGTCCAAGAATCTCTCCTTCTCCTCAACGGGCGCAAGGAGGTCTCTACCATCGATCAAGTTCTTGACCTTCGCGTAGAACTCTTTCTTACTGATACCGTCGACCTGGAGCATGATTTTCAGGTAGCTGCCGAGGACGTCAGTGAACCGTAGGGAGGCGTACCCACCTGTGTTCACGAACTCGATAGCGTAGTTCAGAATGCGGACCGCGATGTCGAACGCCTGTTCATCGAGTGATTCAGTCAAATTTAATCCTCCAGCCTCTCCCATCTCTTCCCGTACTCGTCGAGATGAACGATCTCAGAGAGAGTTTTCTTACTTGGCATGGTCGGCGTTTTGCCCAGGTGGCCTAACGAGATCACCAAGAAGGGTCTCCAGTTCGCCGGTACGTTGAGCACCTTCTTAATCCCTTCCTCGTTGAAGGAGGCTATGGCACAGGATCCCAGGCCGAGAGAATGCGCCGCTAGCTGTATGTTCTCGGAGGCGTGGCCGACGTCCAAGACTCCGACGACCTCGTTGTAGCTGGTACGGCCGAATTCCTTGCCGCTCTCCTCGTATCCTATCACTATTGCGCCGGTTGCGTCACCGTAGAAACCGGGGGAGCAGTTCTTCACCATCTTCAGGACCCTGGGGGACCTCACGTAGATGAACTCCAATCGCTGTAGATTTCCCCCAGACGGCGCCAGCCGGGCCGAATCCAGTATTTGGATGACATCTTCGTCGTTGATCGACTTGTCGACGAAGCTCCTGGCGCTCCTCCTCGTCTTGATGACTTCCAACGCTGACATTTTATTCAAATAGGTGACACCTGACAAAATGCTCTGGCTCCACCTCAACCATCACAGGCTCCTTCTCAATGCACACTTCCGTGCATTCAAAGCACCTCGTGTGGAAAACACAGCCCGAAGGGACGTTGACGGGGCTAGGTATCTCCCCCGTTGAAACAACCTTCTCAGGCTTCATCTTCTCCTCCTCCTCGCTGATGACGGGGATCGATGAGAGCAGCATCTTGGTGTACGGGTGGTAGGGTTTGTGGAAGAACTCGGCTGCCGGAGCCACCTCATTCAATTTTCCAAGATACATGACGCCGACCCTGGTCGCCACGTTCCTCATCAGGCTTAGATCGTGAGTAATGAACAGATAGGAGTAGTTGAATTCCTTCTGGAGCCTCATTAGGGTGTTAATGATCTTCCCCTGCATCGACACATCCAGGGCTGACGTGGGCTCGTCGAGGGCTATGAGAGAAGGATCTGTTGCCATGGCCCTGGAGATGGCCACCATCTGCTTCTCTCCGCCGCCGATCTCCAGAGGATGCCTGTCCAGGTAGTCTTCGGGTAGCTCGACCCTTTCAAGCAACTCGATTATTTTTTTATCTCTTTCTTCCTTGGCAATACCGTGAACCCTCAACGGGAGCTCCAGGATCTGTTTGATGCTCTGTCGGGGGTTGAGGGAGGAGCCCGGGTCTTGGAAGACCATCTGCATCTCTTTTTTTATAGCCTTCGAGCGTTTTGTCACCCGCGTCAAAGATATCTCCCTACCCTTGAAGAGGATTCTACCAGCTGTTGGAGCATAAACGCCCATGACCGTGAACGCGGTCGTGCTCTTCCCGGAACCAGACTCGCCCACGAGGCCGAAGGTCTCTCCTACTTCAATGTCGAAGCTGATGTCATCGACCGCCCGGACGATCCCCATATCTGTAGTGAAATATTTCTTCAGGTTTTGAACAGATAGAATGGGATCACTCATTGCACTCATCTCCATACAGATAACATGCCACCTTGTGCCGTTCGCCCGCATCCATGAATTCTGGCAAGCTTTCTCTGCAGATGGACATCACATGGGGACACCTGGGAGAGAACCTACACCCCGAGGGAGGGTCTATGTAGTTAGGGAGACTCCCGCTGATCCCCTCTGGGATGCCTCCACCTGTAAGTTTGGGGACCGAGTTTATCAGCCCCTTCGTGTAGGGATGCAGGGGATCCGAGAACAGATCCTCCTTCTGGGCATCTTCAATGATGTTGCCGGCGTACATCACCGCCACCCTGTCGACTAGCCCCTTGACAGCACCCAGGGCATGGCTTATGAGAATCACGGAGGTGCCTTTCTCCTCGACGAGGTTGCCGATCAACCGCAGGACCTGGTCGCCGATGGTTACATCCAGGTTGGTGCTGGGCTCGTCGGCGATGAGAAGCTTGTTGGCCGACACCAGGGCCATGGCGATGCAGATCCTCTGCCTCATGCCGCCGCTCAATTGAATGGGGTAGTTGTCCAAGAGTCTCTCGGGGTCCGGTAGAGCGACGTCTTTGAGGATCTCGACGCTCCTGTGTTTGATCTCCTTCTTCGATAGGGGCTCCCCCGCCTCCAAGGCACCATACTTGATCACGTCCCCCAGTTGCACGCCGACTTTGAAGACGGGGTTCAGTGAGGCCGTTGGATCTTGAAAGATCATCGAGATGTCCAGTCTTCTCAGCTGGTTCAGTCGCTTCGAATCCACATTGAATATGTCATCCCCCTCGAAGAGGATCTTGCCACCTTGGATGATGGCCGGTGGCTGGGGGAGGATCCTCAGGATGGACTTCATGGTCGTCGTCTTGCCACAGCCCGTCTCACCTATCAAGCCGATCTTCTCGCCTTTGCCGAGCTCCAAGTTCACTCCGTTCAGCACCTTGAGCGTGCCCTCGAAGATCTTGTAGTTAACGTAGAGATTCTGTATGTTCAAGAGCGCCTCTGTCATGACTAGTATGCCTCCGCGGCGAGCATGTCCCTTATCCCGTCCCCGAGCAGGTTGAAACCCAGTATCGTGAATACGATCGCTAGGCTGGGGAAGATCGAGATCCACCATAGCTCCGGCATGTACCTGTATCCGTCAGAGACCATCGTGCCGAGATCCGGTGTGGGGGGCTGGGCGCCCAACCCTATGAAGCTGAGGCTCGCCCCTATGAGGATCACCCAGGCCACATCGAGGGTCATCTTCGTGAAGATAGGCGCGAGCGTGTTTGGGAGGATCTCCCTGATGAGGATATGGAAGGGACTGGCGCCGATCATCTCCGCCGATTGGATGAAATACTCGTTCCTCATCGAGCATGTGATGCCATAGACCAGTCTCGTGTACCAGGGCCACCAGAGCAGGGTCACGGCTAACATCGCATTGAACAGGCTCGGCTCGAGCATGGCACTTATCATCATGGCCAGAACGAGAGAGGGAATGGCCACGAAGATGTCCGTCAGCCTCATGATGATCGTATCGAGCCAGGTGTTGTTGTAATACCCTGCCACCAAACCGAGGAACGTTCCCGTGGGGACAACGAGTACGAGCACGATCATGGCCATCATGAGCGAATACCTGAACCCGAACATCACCCGGCTCAGGACGTCCCGGCCCATAGTATCGGTACCGAACGGGTGGCCCAGAGACGGTGGTAACTTGGCGTTCGGGAAGTCCGTGAACCATTCTGCATGCTTGGGATAAGGAGCGAGTATATTCGCGAATATGGTGATGAAGACAATGGCCAAGACAACGACCAAACCTATGATCGATAGTGGGTTCTTTGAGAATTTATACCAGCTTTTCCGCACCGACTTTTTATTGATTCCCAATTTCTCCATGACCGTTCCCCCTACTCGCTCCTTATTGACATCCGGATCCTCGGATCAAGATAGGCTATGATGACGTCTACGACTATGTTGATGAGAGCGAAGAATATGCCAACGATCATGACGGAGCCGATTATGGCATTGAGGTCCTTGTTGAGCATAGCGTTAGCGCCGTACTTCCCGAAGCCGGGCCAGTTGAAAATGAACTCGATGATGAAGGAGCCGGCCATGGCGCCCGAGATCTCGAGGCCCATGATGGAGACGACTGGAATGAGCGAGGGCTTCATGAGATACTTGAACATCACCACCCTCTCCGGGATCCCATACGACGTTGCGGCCGCAATGTAGTCTTTCCTCAGGTTCTCCACGATACTGGCTCTCATGAGCCTCGTGTCCTGTGCGATACGCCCCACGGCTAGGGCGCTCCCTGGCAAGATCATATGCCTCAACACATCGAAGAAGGCAGCAAAGTTTCCTGTAAGCAATGCGTCCACCGTAATCATGCCCGTTATCCTCGGCGGGTAGACGATTCCCGAACTCAACCTCCCGAGGACCGGAAGAATCTTCCATAAATACCCGAAAAGGAACATCGACATGATCGCCCAGACGAAAGTCGGTATCGCAATGCCTAGGTAGGATGCGATTCGAACGATGTTGTCGAACCGACTGTTTGCACGACGACCCGCAGTGACACCGACGACGATGGAGATGGTTATAGAGACGATTATGGAGAATACAACGAGCTCAAAGGTTGCCGGGAAGAAGGTGATGATGTCTTTCATAACTGGACGTTTGGTGACTAGGGACATGCCGAGATCACCACGGAGTGCGTTCGTTAGCCATATCCAGTACTGAACATGAATTGGATCGTTCAGGTGGAGCTGCTCCCTCAGCTTGTCAACGGCCCACTGAGGAGCCAAGGTCCCTAAGGCCGTCCTGGCAGGGTCACCGGGGAAAATGCGGGACATCAAGAAGATTATGATGGATAGACCCAATAGCACAAAAATGCTGTAGAACAGTCTCTTTGCGATGAAGCGGGACATTTTCATACTATCGATCTCCTTGGAAGGCTAACTATACGCGATTCGGCCATCTGAGTGGATTGCATCTTATCTGGGTCTCCAGTACTTTAATATTATTTACTGCATACAAGGCTCCTTTTAAAGGGCATTTCATAAAGAAAAAAATGAGGGTTATTATTTGATCAATGGTTTAAGGTATCAATTCGGGGTACAGTTCGATCAAGTTCCACCTGTCGTTTGCGCCCATGAGTGGGATTGCCTGTCCTTCTGCAGCCGGCCAGTCCATGTACTCTGTCTGATATGCGTGTTGCTCTGGGATCTGCAGAGTCCATATCACCCAAGCCTCTTCGAGGGCTAGGTCCTGGAAGTCATAGTACTTTTGGAATCTCTCATCCGTGTCACTCGTCGAAAGGATATCCTCGATTATAGCGTCGATCTCTGGGTCATCATGCCAGACGAAGTTAGAGGCCGCCCATCTGGAGTGGTAATACTCGAAATACGCACCAGCCTCTGGATAACTAGCAGATCCGATCATCGGGATGGCGTTCGGACAATTATCCTTGTCCCTCGAGGCCTCAACGCAGGCGAGCCAAGGTTGCTTCGTAACCTTGACGTTTATTCCTACTTCCTGCGCGGCTGAGGCGAACAGTATGGCGATCTTTTCCTCTATGGGAACCTCGGAGACCCACCAGAAATCGAGCTCAATCTCATCGAGCTGGTCGTAATACACCGATAGTTGAAGCTCCTCCTGTGCCTTCTCAAGGCTATAAGTATAGTACTCTACATCCGGGTTGAAGCCCGCGATGCTGTCGGGCACCGGGCCCTTCAGCTGGGCGGAACCGGGCCAGAGTTCAGCTACCGTGGCATAGTCCATCAGATAGCTAAGAGCCCTCCTGAAGTGTACGTCGTCGGTGGGTGCTCTCTGGTTGTTCAGGAGTACCCTGACATGACTTCCCGTCATCAGGTTTGCAACATCGACGCCGGGTATCCCGTCCAAGGCCTCGAAAGCCTCTGGGGACTGCCATTGATCAGTGATCTCCAGCTCCCTGTTGGACATCATTGTCCTTACGGTCATGGGTTCGGTGGTCCCGATCTGGTGCAGCTCCTTGGGCGCGCGGGGTCTGATCTCTCCCCAATAGTCCTCGAAGAGTTCAAGTATCAGCACTTCTTCAAGCCTGAACTCCTTCACCATGTATGGCCCGGAGCCAGCATCGTGCTCTGTAAGATATCCCTGGCCGTAGTCCCCATACTCATCGTAGGCACCTGGCGTGATGAGGTTATCCATTACTAGGTCCTTGTTCAATATGTGCAAACGCGTCAAAGTCCAAAGGAAGGGTGAATACGCACCCTTCAGCTTGAGTTCTACTATATACTCACCGAGTGCCTCAACAGAATCCACGTATGGGAGGAAGGTGGAAGCCCAACCTCCACCTGTATCCAGCAGCCTGTTCATAGAGAACTCGACATCCTCGGCTTTGATTTCGGTGTCATCATGGAACATGAGTCCCTCCTTCAAAGTGAAGGTGTATGTAAGACCATCATCAGAGATCGTCCAGCTATCTGCGACGGAAGGCTGTATCACCGAGTCGTAGTCGGGGTAGACGAGAGTATCATAAACGTGTGTCTGCGCTCTCGTGCTTGAGAAGTCTGTACGTACCGTGGGGTCCATCGAAGTGGGGAACGCCACAGTGTAATGCGCGATCCCGTCATGCCCAAGAGTGGGTGTGGGGGAAGGAGATGGAGACGGTGATGGCGATGGGGAAGGAGAAGGTCCCGGCTGCGAAGTGTAATACCATAATCCAGCGGCGATGATTATCACAACTACTACGATACCTATCTGTACGTTACGATTTTCCATAGGAATTTTCTCCATACCATTCTTTTCATAACTTATATAAAATATTACTATACAACAATACGCCTCATGAATGAGCAGAATAATGAGTTTTAATATTATGTAAAATATCATTATCTGAAATTATGCCTCATGAATGAGCAGAATAATAAATTTAATATTAGGAGAGGTCCTTAATTGAACATCATGAAGATAAAAGTAGTTGTCCCCGTTTCCACAAATAAATGGAATGAAATCATCCGAGAGCAGTACGAAGAATGCAAGGATCCCGAAACCGTGATTGACATCATCAACATTGAGAAAGGACCAGAATCCATCACGAGCATCTATGACGACGCCTGGGCCGAGCTGTTCACCATCAGAGAGGCAGAGAAGGCCGAGGAGGAGGGCTACGATGGCGTTATTCTATACTGTGGCATGGACCCTGCCCTTGAAGCGACAAAACAGGCTTTATCAATACCCGTGGTGGGAATCTCCGAACCCAGCCTTCATTTGGCCTACCAATTAGGCAAGAAACTTGCCGTTGTGGGCCCAGGGGGGCCGAAAGTTGATACAGACAAGAACTATGCAACCTTCGGCGACAAGGGAAGATACGGTCTGCCTGCCCCCATCTCTCGACGGTATGGAGTTACCATTGAGCGCCCCGTGCTCGACATTTTCGACAAGATGGACGAGATCAAGAAGGGGATGTTGGAGGCAGCGAAGAAAGCCATCCAGGAGGACGGCGCAGACATCATCTACGCTGGCTGTGGGGCCCTCATCGAGCCCGTCCAGTACCTGCAGGAGAACCTGGATGTACCGGTCATAGCGAATAGCGTTGTGGCACTGAAGACATTGGAGATGATTATCAAACTCGGGTTATGCCAGAGCAAGATAGCGTTTCCCAAGCCCCCGAAGAAGAAGAGGTTAATGTAAACCCTCTCATTTTTTGTCAACAGGAAATTCTCAGACTTCGTTTTGATTACAAAAAAGGGTAGTTTTGATTAGGCAAGAAACACCCCGAAAAATCTAACCAGAGGTATCTTCAGTCGAAATCCAAAAAAGGCCTGATGATGACGACACACAAACACGGAGACCAGCGGTCAGCCATTTCTTTCTAACTCATCCCACTTCTTCCCGTACTCATCTAGGTATACAACTTCAGATAGCTTCTTTTTCGGGGGCATCTTTGGTGCCTCGCTGGGGTGGCCAAGGGACACTACCAGCAATGGCCTCCAGTTCTCAGGCGCGTTCAGCACGCCCCTCAACCCGTTCTCGTTGAATGATGCGATGGCACAGGCGCCGAGACCCAGCGAATGTGCCGCAAGCAGGATGTTCTCCGCGGCGAAGCCGACATCCATGACACCGACTATGTCGCTGTAACTTTGGCGATGGAAGGCCTTCGCTCGCTCGCGCTCGAAGGCGTCCCTCTTCTCCTCGATCCCCAGGATAATCGCAGCGGAGGCATCCCCGTAGAATCCGGGCGAGCAGTTCTTTATCATTCTCAGGACCCGGGGGTTTTGAGCGTAGATGAACTTCCAGGGCTGTCGATTGAAGCCTGATGGTGCGAGGCGGGCCGCATCCAATATTTCGATGACATCTTCCTTGGATACCGGTTTATTCTGAAAACTCCTGATACTCCTCCTCGATTTGATAACGTCCAAAACAGACATCCGCAATCCTCATGGCAGGGAAAGGGGGATCATAAAATACTTTCTATGGTGGCGATAATTGTTTTCAGTCGATCATCCGAGCTGCATAGATTTTTGCATAGAATATATCGTGCTTGGTCCATGACTCCTCCAAGATGTGTCCCTTTTTTTCGTTGGCATCTAAATATGAACTCATTTTGTTGACGACATCTATAGAGATTGGAGCCTCCACCATAGTCTCAATATTTGGCTTCCCATTTTGATAAAGTCCTTCAATAGATTCACCTTCGTCCCGTCTCCTTCGTCCCAGACCACCGGGATCTCCTTCACGCTGAACCCGTTTTTATTCGCCAACACCAGGACCTCCGTATCCCAGAACCAGTGATCAGCCTGCACCTGATCGAGGATATCGAACAGGCTCTCCCTCCGAAACGCCTTGAACCCGCACTGGTGATCCCTAAAAGGGGATCCAAGGAAAAATCTCACCAAGCCGTTGTACACGCCGGATGCGAAGCTTCGTTTGGTGGATCGGGTAGCTCTGCTCTCTGGCATCATCCTCGACCCTGTGGCAAAATCGTTCCCCTCGGCTATGGCCCCGATTAGTGGCTCTAGGAAGCCGACCTCGGTGGAGAGATCGACGTCAATATATACCAATATTTCCCCGCTGGAGCGTTTGAAGGCCTCCTTGAGCGCCTTCCCCCTTCCCAGACGGCCCTCGTTGAGGATACACCAGACCTTCGGATCGGCATTGGAGAGGCTCAAAGCCACATCCTTTGTACCGTCCGTGCTTCCGTCCTCGGCGATAATGATCTCGTAATCAGAGTTCATGCCAGCCAGAAAATCTCTCGTCACATTTACTGCTCTCTCGAGATTCTCAAACTCGTTGTAAACGGGGATGACCAGAGAGATCTTTTCCGTAAAGGCTGGAGGTTTTCCATCTAGAAGAGCCAACTGGGGAGCCACCTCAGGAGTAATCTGTATTGATCGGGTATGGGAGCCCCTGAAATCACGGGGTAGAACAAGGCGAAAACGGCGGCGGTAGCGATCAGGTATGCCACAACCACTTTTCGTTTTTCTCCGTCTCTCCATGAGCCGTGCAAGTACAGGGTTACAGCCAGTATCAGGATTGGGACGTTGATGTAAAAATGGTATATGAAGAGGACCCGCCTCAGGAGGGAGAAAGGCACCCATTGAAATAGAAATGTGGCGGCGATGAAGATCGATGTGTCGTCACGGCCTCTAACCGCCCTCTCAACAGTGAGAATTACGAAGATGACCCCAATCCACCAGATCAGGGGGTTCCCCATGGAAGCTATCGTCGATACGTTTGCATCGGGTAGCGCGTTCACGGTCAGCCACAGGGGGCGCGAGATTAAGGGCCACGACCACCACGGGGAGGAGAAGGGGTGTTTCACCCTCAGATTCGAGTGGTAACCGAGCATCTCCCATTGGAGCTTGTAAACATCCAAGAGGCCGTGCCCCTGGAGCATGTATGGAATGTATGTGAGGAAATAGACGGCGATGCTCATCAGCAGGGAGAAGGAGAGTATTGGCATCGCCTGTGTGATGAAGCCTTTCACTTTATCTTTAATCGATTTTTCCGCGTCTCTGAGATAATGAATTAAAATCAGGAATACCTGTCCTATGAGTCCGAAGATCGCATACCATTTGATCGAAAAAGCCAGAGAGAAAAATAAGAAGCCTAAAAACACGGACGAACGCCGGATCTTTCCCGTTTCTTGGAGGTTTCTATAGTTAATGTAAAAACAGAGGCACGACGCTAGATTGAAGAAGACGACGAAGGTCTCGGGTGTCGCTATCCTTCCCATGGTGAAATGCATGAAATCTACCGATAGCAAGAATCCCGAGATCAGGGCAGCCGTTCTACTCTGGAAGATGTTCTTGCTGAGGGCGTACATGAGGGGGATGATCATCGTCGCGAAGAGGGTGCTCATGATTCTCCAACCATTTGGGTTGAAGCCGAAAACCAGCGTCCCGAGGGCTATGAGAAGCTTTCCCAGGGGGGGATGGGTCTGTTCAAATATCTCCCGTTTCTCGACATAATCCTCAGCCCCCCTCACGTAGTATATCTCGTCAAAATAGGCCTCGGAGAAACTGGTTATCGGCAGCTCGATCTTCTCTTGTTCATCTATGAGCCCCCCGGCGTCATGGGTCTCTTCCCCCTCAAAAAATACATCTGTCTCATCCAAGGAGATCAGTTCCCCATTTGGATCCAAAAAGGCGATCTCAACTATCTCCCCAGAATGAAGGGGAAAAGACAACAACACATTTTGAGTGGCTTCATCGAGATCGATTTTTTTCCATTGATAATATCCTTTATCCTCGAACGATGTTAGATATACCCAATTTTCGGGAGTACCCCCATATATGTCAATTATAACTGTTTTTTCCTCACCTAAGAAAGCATAGAGAGAGGAGATCTCTATTGTATCATTAAATTTGAAGATTATTTGACTAGGAGCAGAAGATTCCCATGAAGATGAAGGTATCTGAAGCGCTCCTAACCTATAAACAGATAGAGATAGATAAAGGATGGACAACAAAGTCATAAAAATGAAATCTTTTTTATTTAGATCTAAATCCATCGATGTTTTATCTTGTTGCCAACGGTATTAATTTTTTACTCATGAAAAAGATATGTGCAATAATGGCGATACTTTTTTTGTTCTGGTAAAGAAAAAAGGAAATATTATTGTTTTCCTAGTTTTTTAGCTAGCTCTGCTAGTTCCGGGTGTATGCATCTTCCCTTGTCTAGGATCTGTTCTCCGTCCAGCCAGATGGATACGTTAAGGCATATTCCATCCGAGTGAGACGGTGCGGGCCTCCAGGCCATATTGCCGATGCCGAATTCCACGGATCCCCATATCCTCTCGTCTTCCACGACATCCCCCGTGAGCTTCGCCCCAGGGTTGAATCCAGGGCAGATGTGAGCTATCTTGAGCATGTTCGGATCGTTGAAGCTCCTCAGCCATGCCTCGTACTCGACGGCGTCCTTCCCCGGTCCGAACGCCATTATGTCTCCGTTCTCTATCGTCATCTCGATGGGGTCCTTGATGAGGCCCAGCGGTGGGTTCACCGAGCCATCGAAGACCATCTTTCCGTTGAGGGTCGTGGCGTCCATGCCCCAGTAGACCTGGCCTGACATCATGTGGGCGCCGGGTGTGTCTGCGTAGCCTAGAGAATAGCCCGCTCTCCTCTCCTTCGTCGGCTTGAACGTCACATCCATGCCTGCGGGCGTCGTGATCCGGAACTCATCCGTGCCCTTAGCGATCTCGGTCAGCTTGTCGAGGAACTCCTTCAGCGCGGGATAGTCGACCCTGCCAATGGTCCTCACCATCATGTCAACGTTCATGCCGACGAGGCAACAGTACCTGAGCTTCTTGTTCTCCGCCATCACCCTGTCGTAGGCGCTGGAGTAGAAGATCCACTGGTTGTTGTATTCGACCCAGCAGTCCGCTCCATTCAGCGCCCCGACCAGAGACTCGGTGGGGAACATCGGGTCGGCGGCTTTCCCAACTCCCAGGGGGGATGCCAGCCAGATGACCATGGGCTTGCCTCCGGCGGCAAAGACGGCCCTTGCGGTCGCGTTCACCACCCTCTCATCGGACTCGGTGTCCGCCGTGATCACCATGGTCTCCCCTTCCTTCAGTTTGAAAAGTTCGTTCACTAGAATATTGGCTGCTTTTCCTAACTCGAATTCATACCGTTCGGGCATACAAGCACCGATTCCATCTCTAATATTAACTTTATAACAGTTTTCACCAAATCATTCTATACTGTAATAAATATCTTGCAAATCCTAAGTCATAGACGAATTTCACTATCAGGAGATAGCTCATAATATCATGGTAGTGAATTTTGATGTGTAGATAATTATAAAAAAAATAGAGAATACCTTGTAATTAATGAACTCGAATTATAGAGTGGGCATCGACATCGGTGGAGCCTTCACCGATCTCGTCGCATACGACAGCACCACCAGAGATCTGAAGTGGGTGAAGGTCGAGACCACCCCGAGAGAGCTCTGGAAGGGGGTCGTCGACTGCATCAAGAGGAGCGACATCGCTCAGCATGAAATTGAGCAGATAATCCACGGCCAGACCGTCGTCATAAACACCATCATAGAGAGAAAGGGAGTAAACGTAGGCCTGATCACTACCAAAGGGCACAGGGACGTCCTCGAGATCCAGAGGGGGAACCGCCGGGACATGTACAACTTCAAGTACAAGAAGCCCGAATCCATCGTCCCCAGGCACCTCCGCCTGGAGATCGATGAGAGAACGATGGCGGACGGCACGATCCTGAAGGAGCTCAGCAGGGAGCAGGTGGAAGAGGCCTCCAAGAACCTCGTCGAAAAGGGCGTCGACGCCATCTGCGTCTCCTTCCTCAACTCGTACGTGAACCCCGAGAACGAGAGGAGAGCGGGCGAGATCATACGGAGCGGACACGATGTGCCCGTCGTCCTCTCCCACGAGGTGACCAGGGAGTGGAGGGAGTACGAGAGGTTCTCGACGGCCACGCTCAACGCGTACGTCCTGCCGATCCTGGACAGGTACCTCAGCAGGCTGCAGGGCTCCCTGACGGGGGACTCCCGCAAGTGCATGGCCATGACCTCCGACGGGGGGATGGTCTCCTTCGACTTCGCCAGGAAGTACCCCATATACACCGTCGAGTCTGGGCCCGTGGCGGGGGTCATAGGGGCGATCGGCGTCGCGGAGGCGATCGGGGAGAAGGACATCATGGCTCTGGATGGCGGGAGCACCACGACGAAGGCCTCGCTGGTGGAGGGGCTCAACCCGGAGGTCACCACCGAGTACTACGTGGAGAGGGACAGGTTCAGGCCCGGGTTCCCTATCATGATCCCCGTCGTGAGGACCGTGGAGATAGGGAACGGCGGGACGAGCATTGCCTGGATCGACGAGGTGGGCAGGGTGAGAGTCGGGCCAAGGGCGGCCGGCGCCGACCCCGGACCCGTCTGCTACGGCAGGGGAGGGGATCAACCCACCCTCACCGACGCATACGTCGTCACGGGGATGCTGAACCCGGAGTACCTCCTCGGGGGCGAGCTTCCCATTCACAAGGAGCTGGCCGTGAAGGCGATCAAGGGGATCGCGGGAGAGCTCGGCACGGGGCTCGAGGAGGCCGCCGAGGGCATAATCAAGCTGGCCAACGAGAACGCGGCCTACGCGATAGATCTGGTCTCGGTTCAGCGTGGTTACGATCCCAGAGACTTCACGTTGATCGCATACGGAGGGTCCGGCCCGATGTTCGCACCCTTCATATCCGGGGAGCTTGAGATCGGCAAGATCGTCGTCCCGGCCATTCCTCCTGGGGTGTTCTCCGCCTGGGGTATGCTGAACACCGACGTGCGCCACAACTCCATACACACCCACATCATCAGGCTGGACGCTCCGGACATCCTTGAGACCCTCAACAGGTTCTACTCCGAACTGGAGGAGGAGATCACCGAGATGTTCCGCTCGGAGGGCACGGAGGGAGCCGTGATCGTGGAGAGGTACGCTGACATCAGGTACTACGGGCAGGAGCACACCGTCAAGGTCTCGATGCCCTCCGGGGTCCTCAACGCCGATGATGTCAAGACCATCCTGGAGAGCTTCCACGAGACGCATGAGAGGGAGTACGAGTTCAGGCTGCCCGACGACGCCGTCGAGATCGTGAACTTCCACGTCGTGGGGGTGAAGAGGGTCCAGAAACTGGAGCTAACGGAGCTTCCAGAAAACGATCCCGGATCGGCAGATCCGCACATCGCCGATAGGAAGGTGTACATAAATGGAGGCTACGAGGAGATCCCCCTCTACGACAGGACCCTGCTCGGCGCGGGATTCGACCTGACGGGCCCGGCGATCCTGGAGGATCCGACTGCGACCATCATCGTCCTCCACGAGCAGAAGGCGTCGGTGGATAGGTTTGGGAACATCGTCATAAGGAGCGTGAGAGCATGACCGGAAAGAGCGAGATATCCCCGTTCACCCTGGAGATCATCAAGAACGGCCTGATCGTTGCCTCCGAGGAGATGTTCTACGCGTGGGGGCGGACGGCGAAGAGTCCGGTCATCTACGAGGTCCTGGACTACGCTGTGGGGATCATCGACGCCCCGGGCGAGAACCTAGTGACCCAGGCTCCCGGCATCCCGGGCTTCACCGGGGTGCTCGACTTCGCCGCCAAGGAGGTGGTGGAGATGTGGGAGGAGGACATCCTGCCCGGCGACATCTTCGTGAGCAACGTCCCATACGAATCTGGGAC
>JAUWBQ010000090.1 GCA_030601645.1 Candidatus Bathyarchaeota archaeon
AGGCAGCCCTCGAAAAGACGGGAACACGGACGACGCCCTGAAGGCAGCCCTCAATGAAATGGAAGGGAGAATCCCAGGCCTCGAGACCGAGTTCCTCCAGATCACCGACTATCGTATAGAGCACTGCAGGGGCTGCAGGCACTGCATGACCCATGTCGAGTGCGCCATCGAGGGCGACGACCTGGACATGCTCGTGGGAAAGATGCACGGTGCCGACCTCTTCATCCTCGGAGCGCCCATCTACTGGTGGGGGCCCCCGGGCGTCTTCAAGGATTTCATAGACCGCACCCACGGCTTCTACCCAGACGAGAGACGCTTCCACGGGAAGAAGGTGGCGGTCATCTCAGTAGCAGCCCAGAGCGGCTTCCCCAGCCACGAGAAGACCATGAACTGGCTCGAACACTACGGCGCGGAGTACGTCGGATGGCTCCGCCTCTTCGCCCGGGAGAAGGGCGAACTCCTGCAGAAACCCGGGCAGCTCAAGAAACTGACGGCGTTCGCTAACGAGCTGGTAAGCCTGTAGACTCCCCATTCCGAGACTCTTTTAATCCATAACGACTCGATCCATAACCATGGGCAAGCTGGACCTCCGAAAGGAGCTCAAGCAATACTACAAGGCGAAGAAGAGACCCGAGGTCATAGACGTGCCCCCAGGGAAGTTCCTCACCATCGTCGGCAGGGGAGAACCCGGGGGCGAGGCCTACGCCGCCGCCCTCCAGGCCCTCTACGGCCTGAGCTACACCCTCAAGTTCAAGTGCAAGGCCGAGGGCAGGGACTTCACCGTCATGGCCCTCGAGGGGCTCTGGTGGTGGGACGACCCGGGAGCATTCGACCTAGAGAGCGCACCTCCCAGGCAGGAGTGGAACTGGAAGTCCATGATCCGCCAGCCCGACTTCGTCACCCAGGAGATGGTGGACGAGGTCCGCCCCGAGGTGAGGGAGAAGAGGGGCCCGGCGGTGGACGATGTCGTCCTGGAGACCTTCCACGAGGGCCTCAGCGCCCAGATAATGCACCTGGGCCCCTACAGCGAGGAGGGCCCCACTATAAGGCGCCTTCACGAGTTCATCCACGAGGAAGGCTACAATATGAGGGGCATCCACCACGAGATATACATGAGCGACCCCCGGAGGTCGAAGCCGGAGAACATCAAGACCATCATCCGCCAGCCCATCGAGAGAACATAGGGCCCTCTTCGGGCGCCTCAGACACTCCGGAAGCAGCAGATCCCTGATAGTCTCCATGGAGGCAGACTGGCGCGTATATCTCAGCCAACATTACACGGAATTATTTGCATACGTCGATGTATGGGAAGGAGCCCATGTGTACAGACTAATTCTTTATACATGAAGACTCAAATCATCAAAGGATTCGTGTCATGTGTCAACTTGCAGCTTATGTCGGAAGTCGATCCATCGCCCCCCTCCTGCTGGAATCGTTGAAGCTCCAGCAGGCCTACATCGGCGCCCACGCGACGGGGCTTGCAATAGTCAACAAGAGGGGCATCGAGATGGTGAAGGGCGTTGGCCACGTTGATCACGTGAGGAAGGCTACGAGCATCGATAATCTCTCCGGGACAGCCGGGATCGCCCACAGCCGTTACAGCATGAACATCGTAAGGGATCCAAACTACAACGTTCAAGGGGGCGTCCACCCTTGGCTGGTCAACGAGGGGTCCTCCGCATTCATGCACAACGGAGTGCTGGTTAACCATCTCGAGTTCTACGAGGACCTGAAGAAGAGGCACAACTTCACCAGCTACATCCCCGAGCTGGACCATGTGACCGACACCGAGATAGCGGCAGTCATGCTCGGTGAAGCGATCCAGGAGGGATTGAACGTGGAGGAAGCCCTACGACATATAATCAATCAGCTGCTCGGCACCATCCTCTTTGGAGTGGTGAGCCGTGAGAGCCCCCACACCGTCTGGTTGGCCAACCTCTACCAGCCATGCTACGTGGGAGTGGGAGAGGACGAAGCCATGTTCTGCTCGAGCCGACTGGGGTTCAAGCCCTTCGAGGACGACCTCACCATCTTCCAGCCCCCCAAGAACAGCCTGATAAAGCTCACCCCGGGCAACGTTGAGATCGAAAGGTTGACCTCGAGACACCTGCCCGATCTCTGGATTGACCCAACAAAACTGGAGGAGCACGTCGTGAGATTGCTGCGAGAAAAGGGTGAGAGGGACTCCATCTACCTCATAACAAAATTGCTGAAAAGGGGCTTCAGAGAGGTCCTGGGCCTCACCGATGAAGCCTGGAACAGGTTATTGAGGGATGGCTGGGATGGAGATGGGCAGTTCGTTGAAGCAATGGATTGGCTCGCCGAACGAGGCGTCGTAGAGAAGAAGCTCAGATACACGGACGAGGGCGGCGTCCCAGGGACCCCCCGTGTCTACTGGAGCCTCAATGAATAACATTACTTGGCGATCTGCCTCAATGTTTGCTCCCGAGCGCCCTCCTCAGTTTCGCTCTGGACATCTGAGTGTCCTTGAATCAATAACCTAGTTTTTTTTTATAGATTTCAACAGGTCGTGGTCGATCTCCTCAAATATAGAGAGCGATGTATTCCCTTGAACACTCCAATGGCTGCACCCCCCAAAAGGACATGGATCAAAAAGGACTTCCACGTCCACGAGAGCCACAGCTCCGACGCTCCCCTCGCCACCGTCGAGAAGTACTGCAGGGCGGCAGAGAGGAGGGGCATCGACGAGATCTGCTTCACCACTCACCTTATCCTCACGGGCCCCGACGTCCAGCACGGAATCTCCCCCGAGAAGATGCCCGAGTACCTCGAAGAGATCCAGACCGCCCAAGAGAGTACAACCGTCAAGCTGAGAACGGGCCTCGAGATCGACTGGTTCCCCAAGATCGAGAGGCAGATCGAGGCCATAATAGGCGAGTATCCCCTGGACTACTCCCTGGGCAGCATACACTACGTCCGGGGCATCGACATCGGCTCGAGGAGGCAATCCCCGGCGTTCTTCCTGGGCAAGAGGATCGAGGACGTCCTGGAGATTTACTACGAGGAGTGGAGGAAGGCCGTCGAGAGCGGACTCTTCGACGTCATGGCCCACCCCGACTACTTCCGCAAATATCTCGGCCTCTCACACTTCATGCCCATATCCTGGGAGGACTACGGCTCGACCGTCTACGAGGCCATAGACAGCCTCAAGAGCCACCGCGTCGGCATCGAGGTGAACTCCTCAGGCTGGAGGCACGGGATACGCGATGTCTACCCCATCGGGGGCTTCCTCGAAGCTGCGAACAAGGCCGGCGTGGAAAAAGTCACCGTCGGCTCAGACTGCCACAGTTGGGAGAGCCTTGGCAAGAACACCTTGAAAGCCGTCGGGAGGCTCGAAGAGGCTGGGTATGACTATCTCTGCGTGTTCGAGGGGAGGAGGAACCGCAAGATCAGCCTCTCGGACGTGGTTTAGAAGGAATCGAATTGTACGCGCTTGTATGATCTCCACTAGATCTTTATCTTGAGGAGCTCCTCGACGTCCGTTTTCTCCACTTCCTCGGGCTCCACGATCATGGAGCCGCCCCCAGCGGTGAAGATCGCCCCTCCATGGGCCCTGATCAGGGGCATGATCATTTCCGTGTATCCGGTGTTGACGATCGCAGGGATGCTGTAGGCGCAGATGGCCTCCATCGGGATCGAGAGGACCCTGTGGAGGGCATACTCGTACTGCAGCAGCTCCCTCACCTTCCCCTCATCGAAGAAGCATGAAAGCTCGCCAGTACCCCGGAGCCCCAGACCCATATCCCTCATCTTTCCGTAGACTTCGTGCCAGCGATTGATGATCTTCAAGGGATCGACGATCCCGTTCTCAATGTAGAAGGGATCGTAGTACTTTATCTGAAGTCTGCCTGATCTCTCGTTCTCCTCGACGTCGATCCCGGAGGATTTCATGCCCGCGCGAATCTGATCCGGAGTCTCCTCGTAGCAGACGTACAGCCCCCCTTTCTCGTTCTCGAGGCCGTCGGCGATGTACGTGTTCAGTATATCCCTCTTGCTCTCCGGCGTGTCATAGAACAGGATGATGTGGTTGGTGGGCTTCATGTTGTGGGTGAAGCTGGAGACCTCCTCGCTGAGAAGCATATCAATAAAAATTGACACTGGATGGTGGATATATCGTTTTGGTTACTGGTTTTTTATATATTGAAAAAATATTCCAGATCACTGGGCATGGTTCCTCATCAGGTCACCGGCAAGCTTGCTGACATTTTCAGCCATGTCCTCCGTTTTTTCATTGAAGACCAGCTCGATGCTGTATAGCTTTGCGAGGTTCTTCTCCTGTTCTTGGAAAGGTTTCATGGAGGCAAGCAATAGCACCCTCGGCTTGAGGTCGATGCTCTTCGCCCCCAGCCTGATTATGTGGTTGAATGCGGTCTCTTCCAGTAGGATGTCGATGGCCATGGAGACCTCCGGGCGATTCGGGTCGGTGGCGACAAGGTTGAAGGAGTGCTCCACACCAGAGGATCCGGCCAGCGACCCCGGGGACTCGACATGCCACCCCGATAACTCGAGCGAGGATTTGATCGCGTTGGACTTCTCCAGGTAGTCCCTCTGAGTCGTGAGCCTAGAAACGATGTCGCCTGCGGGCTCCCCCATGTTCCAGTAGTCCATGAAGACGTTATTCATTGTCTCTATGTAGGCCCCCATATTAGACCAAACGGCCCTGTCAGTCGCCCGGGTCGAGGGGATGTTCATCAACGCCTCCTTTTCGTCCACTATCAGGAGCTGGAGGTCGAAAGAGCTCAGGCTGTGCATGACGTCCGCCGTCTCTATGACGTCGCTCAACTTCTGGAGATTATCCAAGTCTAACTGTGTTAGGATCTTGATCTCGGCCTCGTTGTTCAAGTTGCTCAGAATGTCCTCAATGGGTATGGGGAGGTCGTCGACCTTGCTCACCATCAGCTGAAGAGACGATTCACACATCTTCAGCATCCTCCGGAAGGTCTCGACATAGTCGTCTTGAGCTCTGATGACCCTGATCTCCTGGGGGATTGTCCCGGACCTAAGGGCCTCGATGATCTCATGGGCGTCTGAGGCAAGCGTCCAGAGGGCGTCGAAGAATACCTTCATGGCCGATGTATAGCTCTGGGCGTTGGTCCAAAGGCCCGTGTCGTCCTGCGTTGTCATGCTCATCGAGTCGTCCATCGATGTCGTGGTCAGGGTCTCCCTGTCGTCGATGGTCACGAATCGGACAGGGGACGGAAGGGGGACGTGCCTGACCTCCGCGAAGTCGATGAAGTAGTTGACCTCTTCAAACTCAGGCCCCTCTACCTGGGTGAGGATCCTGACCCTCCTCCCCTCCTGATTGAGAGCCCGGAGCCTCTCGTCGAAGCCCATCAGGGCTAGGCGGTGGAGGTCGCCTCTCGTCGTCACGATGCAGATCTCCTCATCGGACCTCTCGCACATCTGGATGAGGAGGTCGTAAATCGGCTGCCTCCCCTGATAGAACCTGAAGCGAGGTTCCTCTAGCCGTTCCGCGGCACCCTCGGAGAGCTTCGCCCAATCATCGATTATCTCCTTCTCCCTGGTCTCGAGGCCTGATAGGCGCGTCTTGATATCGCCGATGTGCCTCTTGAGGAACTCCTCCAGTGGGGTTACTACGAACCTCACGGGCCTCCCGATAATCCTCTCCACGAGCCCCTTCTCCTCGAGAGCCTTGAGGGTGCGATACGCCCTCATCCTGTTGATGTCGAACCTCCTCGCGACGATCCGGGCGGGCGTGGGGCCCATGGACGAGAGGAACACGTAGACCTCCGCCTCCTCCTTGGTGAACCCGAAGTCGATGAGCCTCTCGCTCAGCTTCTCTAGGGCCATTTTCCCCTCAATTAGCCTATCGTAGGCCATCCCTATAAGTTGCACGTACAAATGTTACAAACAATATGAACGAACAAATGTTACAGAACCATTGTTATGACCTCAATACGCATAGTTAACTCCGGAAGGCTCATGAGGACCCTCGTCATCAAGGGGAAGGACCGTCTCTGGCCCACTGTGACGTGGACAGGCACCAACCTCATCTTGTACTATCTCGGGGCTGATGACGACGAAGTTTCCATAAAGGAGACTAAAGAGATCGACTTCGACGAATTGTTCCTCCACCTCGACAGGGGAGGGTCCATCTTCATGACAGTGAGACCGCCACACCCAGGTCAGCTCGTAGAAACACCCAGAGTTGAATCGGATTTCCTACGGACAGTCAGGGGCATGCTCCCAGATCTCGTGGAGAGCATGACCAACAGCTGAATGTAGCTCTCGTCTTGGTTCGGAAAGGATCAGTTGCACTAACCGTTTTGCTTCATGAGGCTTGAGCCTCCGGATGTGTCAGCATGGAGTTGATTCCACAACAGGTCTCTTGCGATGTCTGCGACAGCAACGAACTCGTCCACGATCAGGTCAGCGGCGAGATAGTCTGCGCCAGATGCGGCATCGTAAAGACGGACGGCATACTCAACAAGGGTCCGGAGTGGCGAGCCTTCACCCCCAGCGAGAGCGCCGCACGCGAAAGGGGCTCCCCCACAAACTTTTCATTTATTAACGGAGGATTCTTCACGAGCTTCAAGGCGATGAGGGATGCCAAGGGGGCGACCTTGGCCCCCGAGAAGGTCCAGAAATGGAAGAGGCTCAGGCGTTTCGACTTCAGGACGAAATCCGATGACAACAAGATGCGGAACCTAAACCAGGCCATCACCGAGATAGAACGCTACTCGGACCTGCTGCACCTTCCCAAATACCACAGGGACAAGGCCGCCTCCCTGTATCGCAGCGCCTTGCAGAGGGACCTCCTACGGGGGAGGACGATCTCGGACTTCGCCGCCGCAGCTATCTACGCGACCTGCCGGCAGCTCAGGGTCCCTCGCTCCCTGTCCGAGGTCTCCAAAGCCAGCGGCAGGAGCCTGAGGGACGTGTCCAGGACCTACAGGCTACTGGTAAGGGAGTTCGATCTGAGGATGCCCGTGGACGATCCGATGAAGTTCGTCCCGAAACTAGCCTCCAATCTAAAGATCAGCTTGGGCTCGGAGAAGGTGACAATAGAGATCCTCCAAGATGCGGCCGAGCGGAAGATGCATGTCGGGAAGGATCCCCGTTCGATGTCCGCTGCCGCCCTCTACCTGGCCTGCAAGTCTAATCACGAGAGGGTGACCCAGAAGCGGGTGGCCGATGCGGCGGGGATCTCCACGGTCTCGATGAGGAACAGGCTCAGAGAGCTAGAGGTCCTCTATAGCTGGGA
>JAUWBQ010000088.1 GCA_030601645.1 Candidatus Bathyarchaeota archaeon
AGGCCCACCCCGACACCCTAGACCGGCCGTGGTCCTCACCCATGGTATCAGCAGCTCCAAGGAGACCGTCAGCGGCATCGCCCTCAAGCTCATCCCCTATCTCGCTGTGCTCGGGATACAGTACGTACCCATGTACACGCTAAACCTGAGACTGTTCCCCGGGTTACTAGGTTTCTTCTTGGAGTTTATCTGGGCTATCGTGCCCCTGTTCGCTATATCCACTACATGCTCGTGGTGGTTCCACATGGTCACAGGTAGGATCGGGGCTGGTGCTATCTTCAACTCAATGCTTATCGCGTGGGTCTCTGCGTCCCTCTTCCCCTTTGGTACATTGGGATGATGCGAGAGGAATAAGACGTGAATCGCCCATGTACCTGAATATTGTCCATTTTGTCCAAAAAAAAATGAGACAGTTCCTAGTGATATACATGTTTGAGGGACAAAAAGCATCTAAACATGCTTGTGAACGAGAAAAGAAACCGGGATCCGGTATTTGGTAGAACTATCTATGGTCCTTTACCGTGTCGTGTGTCTTTATGGGGGTTATGACGAGGCTACCATCCTTGACCGCCCAGGTCCTCAGGCCGTCGTACTCGACGCCGTTCCCCTCAAGCAGCCTTAACGCGGTCTCCTCTTTTCCCTCGGGGACATATAGGAAGAATTTCTTCACCCGCCTTCCCATCCCAGTCTTCTCGGACATCAGCCTCCACTTTGGTACCTGGGCCTCAGTGACAGTGTCCTCGGTCTCCACCTCCCCGATCTTCAGGATGTCCGTGTTCGCCTTGGTGATGACTATGCTCGGGTAGACGTAGCCCATGGGGCCCGAGATGCCCCTGATCTTCTTGCCGTCCTCGTTGGTGATGGTGACATAGTCCTCGCCCCAGTCAGTCTGGTCCACGAAGGGGAACCGGGTCGCGGCGATGATCCTTATCACCCTGTCCTTGAGCTCTTCCTTCGAGAGCATCTTAGCTCAACCCGATCTCATCGCTCACGGTCTGCATGGCCTCAATGCCCATGGCGAAGAAGTCGTTCATGGTGATGCCGATCTCCTCGCACCTCATGATGTTCTCCCTGCTCACCCTCCGGGCGAAGGACTTGTCTTTCATCCGCCGGCGGATGCTCTTTGCCTTCATCCCTTGAAGCTTCGTGGGCCTGACCAGCGCCCCGGCGACGATCATCCCAGAGAGGGCGTCCGCTGCGAAGAGACTTATGTCCATCCTGCTCTCGGCCTTGACGCCGGTCAGCGGGTTGTGAGCCCTGATCGCCTGCAGCCCCTCTTCAGGGAGGAGATCTTTAACCATCTCGGCGGAGACCAGACCGTGCCTGCTGAAGTCGTCGCTGGTCCGCTCATAGTCGACGTCATGGAGCATGCCGACGGCCCCCCAGAGCTGGGCGTCCTCGCTGAAGTGCTCCGCCATCCTCCGCATGATGGCCGAGACGGCTATCATGTGGTTCACGAGGTTCCTGTTCTTGACGTGCCGCTTTACCAGCTCAAGCGCTTCTTCTCTGGTGATCATGACTAACTCCTCTGGCTTTAACTCGTTTAAACCTTGGGCTCAGTATAACCTTAAATATCGTACCCAGTTCTCTTGTAGAATCCTATGGAGGCCCTTAGATGAAGCCTGAGAAGAAGCCGACGTCTATATTGAACTACGGCCTCCTCGTCATGACGGCCACCCACACCCTCACCCACGCTTTCCAGCAAATCCACACGGCTCTCTTCCCCATCCTGAAGTCCCCGGAGGAGTTCAACCTCTCCTACCAGCAGATCGGGCTGATAGCGGCGATACCCCCCCTCTGTCAGGCCCTATTGTCAATCCCCGCGGGGCTCCTCTCTGACAGGTTCGGATCTAAAAAGATGGTGCTAGTGAGCATCGTTGTGGCAGCCTTGGGGGCAGTCCTCGCAAGTCGGGCCCAGAACCCTTGGATGCTGATCGTAGGGGTCAGCCTCCTCCTCGTTAACACCACAATCTACCATCCGGCCGCCTACAGTTTCACCACTCTGCGGTTCCAAGCCAGTGACAGGTCTAAGGCTCTTGGCGTCCACGGGGCTGGGGGAACCCTGGGCATGGCAATAGGCCCCATATCGGTCACCATCCTCATGGCCTTTTTCGCCTTCACTTGGAGGCAGGTCTACTTATTCTGGATAATCCCATTGATGGCTGGCATGCTCACCGTGCTCAGGATCAAATCGAGGCCTCGGGAGGAGATGGTGGAGAACAACTCGAAGAACGCCCCAGATGAAGAAGTCAAGAAGCTCCTTTCTCTCAACCTAGTCATGTTCCTCGTCTTCATAGGGATCAGGATGATGGCCGGAGGCATGATCAGCTCCTTCCTACCAATCTTCTTGGTTGAGAACAAGGGTGTCACCCCATACATGGCCAGCCTCATCTTCGGGAGCAACTATCTGATGGGATTGGTGGCGGCTCCCCTCGGCGGTTTCATGGCCGCCCGGTACGGCGAGAAGAGGTGGCTCACTCTGGTACTATTCCTCTCATACGTAAGCCTGGGCGTCGCATTTATCGCCCCAAACACAGCCGTCTTCGTCGTGCTCTGGCTCGTAAACGGCTTCTTCAACTTCCTCGGGATGGCGGCAAACTCCAGCATCATGGCCCAGCTCACACCCAGCCGGCAGAGGGGGTTGGGATACGGCCTCTTCTTCCTCCCCGGAAGCATCATGGGGGCGGTGGCTCCGATGATCGCGGCCTACATCGCCGAGAACTTTGGCCTCATCAACATTTTCTACGCCTCTCTGGCGGTCTACTTCATCAGCCTGTCAATTCTCCAGTTCGGGGTGAAGACCAAGTCCTAGACCAAGAGGGGCCAGAGGAAATAGGCGAGGGCGATCGTTATGATGACTCCTACAACGTCCAGGACGACACCGGCCTTGATCATCTCCCCCATCTTCACCTTCCCGGTGCTATAGGCGATGGCGTTCGGTGGCGTCCCCACGGGGAGCATGAAGTCGAGACTCGTAGCGATCCCCACGACCACAGCCAGAATCACGGGATTCACATCAGTGGATACGCCGAGACCTATAGCAATCGGCAGGAAGATCCCGGCGCTGGCAGTGTTGCTCGCGATGATGCTGATGCCGAGGCCGAATGCCGCAACCAGGGAGATGATCACAACTTCGGATCTGCCGCCCGTCATGGATAGGAGGCCGTCGCTGATCCTGACCACAAGCCCAGAGGTCTCCAAGGCCGCTCCAAGGCTCAGACCACCCCCTATGAGGAGGAGGGTGTTCCAGTTAGCCCTGGGGATGTCCCGCTCGTTCACGAGATCCGACACGAGGAGGAACACGGCGATGATGGCCGCTACGACGCTTGAGGACAGACCATGACCAGACCATCCAACAGTGGCAGCGATGGGCTCCGGGAGCTTGCCAGTGAGCCAGAGGAGGAGTGAGAAGACGAAGACGACAAGAGTTAGTTTCTGTTTTGCGTTGAGGGATTCGACCTCGACATCCAGGCTGGGCATTCTCTTCACGTCCGTCGGGAAGATGACGAAGAGGACCAGCCAGATGGCCAAGATCATGATGAGAGATATTGGTAGGCCAAAGAACATCCACCCCAAGAATGTGATCTCGTAGCCGAGTAGGTCCCTCAAGAAGCCTGCGGCCATGGCGCACGTCGTCGTGCCCACGAGGGTGGAGAGCCCCCCCGCCGTAGCCGAGTATGCAATGCTCAGCACCATGATCTTCGAGAAGTTACCCTTCCGGTCTTCGACCTCGTCCGTCAGTTTCAGGGCGATGGTGAGCATCAGGGCGGTCGAGGCGGTGTTGCTGATCCACATGGAGAGGAAGGCGGTTGTGGCCATGATGGCCAGGACCACGAACCTGACGTCGGCTCTCAGTCTAGATAAGATCTGATATGCTAGGTACTCGTCCAGGTCCTGCTTCTCGAGGGCTATTGCGAGGAGGAACCCGCCGAGGAGGAGCATCACCACAGGGTCGAAGAAGGGCCTCAGGGCAGCCTCGAACGACTGCACCCCCAGGATGGCTTGGAGGATAGGGATGAGGATCGAGGTCGCCACCAGGGGGACGGCCTCCGTCGTCCAGAGCCCTGCAGCCATAATGAGCACTATCAGGGAGAGACGTTCGTCCAAGCTGAGAACACCTGACGTGGATAGGAAGGCCGCGACCGAGGCCAGCGTTACCGCCGCAAGGGCGGCTATCCTCTTTCCGTCCAAGGGTGACCCCGACTAGAGCTCTTTGAATGATATGACGTCGCAGTCTTCCTCGCGGCAGAGGCTATCGAACATCGCCTTGAACTGGAATAGGTCCTCGAGGTCTACGGTTCCGTAGAGGACAGCCAGGCTCGGATAACGTTTCTCCGAGGCCACCAAGAAGGGGGGGACTGCGATGCTGGCGTTGAAGTCGGCCCTGAGCTTCGAGTCCCGTAACTTGTTGGCGAGTTTCAGGATTATGTTCTTCTCGATGATGTCCCCCCTCACGATGATCTCGACCGTCTTAATCTTTCCCACCCAGACCACCTACTGACATGTGAATCACATTTTATTAAAAGGACTGGGCCTCTTGTGACTTAATCCATGGAGTAGAGGATCTTGCCGCCCACAAGGGTCATGTAGACACGGACATCCTTGATCTCCTCTGCTGGTATCTTTGTGAGGTCCTTCTCCAAGACGGCTACGTCCGCCAACTTCCCCGGCTCGATGCTCCCTTTTACATCCTCCTCGAAGGAGGCGTACGCCGAGTCCAGCGTGTAGGCCCTCACCGCCTCCTCGAGGGTTATGCGGCTGTTCTTCACGGGATGGTTGACCGCCGACCAGATCCCGTACAGGGGATGGAAGGGCATGCAGTCGGAGCCGAAGGCCAGCTTTATACCCTCGTCCAGGAGCAGCCGGTAAGGGTTGTTCTGCCTCAGTCGTCTCTTTCCCAGGCGGGCCTCGTAGAGGCTGTCCGGTCCGCTCCACTCGCCGACGAAGTTTGGTTGCATCGAGGCCACGATGCCGAGCTGCCTTATGCGCTCTATCTGGCTGGACGAGAGTATCTCGCAGTGCTCTATGCGGTGGCGGTGATCCTTCCTGGGCGAGCCCTTCAACGCCCCCTCGATGGCGTTGATGACCAGGTCTATTCCATAATCGCCGATGGCGTGGACCGCCACTTGGAAGCCTTGCTCGTGGATTTTTTTTACCTTCTCGTTGAGGTCCTCGGGGGACATCATGGTCAGTCCCTTCGTCGTGGGATCGTCCTCATACGGCTCGTACAAGGCCGCAGTCCTTGCGCCGAGGGAGCCATCCATCAACAACTTGGCAGGGCCGAGCCTGATCGTCCCGTTCCTTGAACCGACATGCAGGCCAACGCCCTCCATCGACTCGGAGAGGCCCTTTCTCCACATAATATTGACTCTGACTTTCAGGATGCCCTTCTCTAAGGCGACCTGATAGGCCTTCACGCCGAAGTCGCCCAACCCGGCGTCGTGGACGCTAGTGCAACCTAGACTCAGGGCGTATTCACAGGCTTTCTTGAGCCCCTCTAGCGCCAGCTCATGTGTCTCGGGGGGTATGAAGGGCTGGACCAGCTGCCTGGCGTCTCTGAGGACTCCGGTCGGCTCACCGTCCGGTCCCTTGTCCACCTGGCCTCCTGGAGGGTCTGGGGTGTTCTTGTTGATTCCAGCTATCTCCAGAGCCTTGGAGTTGAGGGTTACCATGTGGCCACAGACTCTGGTGAGGACGACGGGATTATCTGGGGAGAAGGGATCCAGATCGGTCTTCTCGATGAAACGCCTATCCTCCCACTTGCTGTCGTCCCAGCCCCTGCCGAGTATCCATTCGCCCTTATTGGCTTCCTCGAGCCTCGTTCTTATCTTGTCTACTGCCTCTGCGAGGGATTCTGTCTTGCTCATATCGACGGTGCTGATCATCCGCATCCCCATCCACAGGAAGTGGGTATGGGCGTCGTTCAAACCGGGGATAACGGTCTTCCCTGCGGCGTCGATGAGCTCCGCCCCCTCGGGGATGACAACCTCCCCACGCTTGCCAACGGCAATGATCCGGTCATCTTTCAACAACACAACGCTATCTTCCACCGGATGGCGGCCTGTACCATCGATCAGAGTGCCGCCCACGATCGCTCGGGTACATTGCTCATGAGACATGGTGCTCCCGCGATGATGCTTCCTAGACCATTTTAACTTTTCTCAGTTGAATTAAATGAATGAGGACTCCAAGAGAATGTAGTAAATTATCCGAGGGTCCGCAAAAAGGATGGCTATTAGATATTATAAGTTGGAGATGCCGCGTATCCTAGATCTGATCTCCATGGCCCTGGAGGCGAAGATGCTCTTGAACTCCTCCATCTCGCTCTCGCTTATCTCCTGGTTGGCTCGGGTCTTCACGTCCACGAGGGCGGTGATCACGTTGGTCCAGACCGAGCCGAAGAGCGCGCTCTCCACGGAGCTTATGACCCCCTGCTCTTTGTAGTACCTGAATATCTGGTACTTCTTCCTGAGGCTCTCCTCGTCCAGGTTGATGTCTATGATCTTCTCGACGCTTCCCCTGAGAGCGGGCTCCATACTGATCACCTACCCAGAGTTGTCACTGATTTATATATTTGGGATTTTCCCCACAACTTGAGGAAAACGAGGTGCATACTATCACCACATAAACCCAGACGACTATAAGGGTAACACGATCCTCACATGTTTGAACGAGAATCTGATTTCATTTTGGAGGAATAGTCAGCCATTAGAAGAGAAACGCCTTGAGCCCTATCAGATGTAAAAAATCTTTCTTGTGATGAACAGACCTATGAAAGAGGGCACAACGAGCCAATCTATAAGGGATGCTTCAATGAACGCCTTGGACGCTTGGACGGGCCCCCTACTGAAATTCACCCAGGCGCGCGCCGATGCAACTTTCTCAGTATGACTATCGGGAAATGGTCAACCAGCTCCAACATACCCCAAGAGACTTCCGACAGCCCTACACCGAAGGTTTCAGCCATGTCCCAGACGGTCCTTCCCGCTCCATAGCCCCTGACCCTGTGCGCCACGTTAGCTAGCGTAAGACACCAGTCGGGGTTGATGGCCCCCTCTGTGAAAGATATGGGGGTTGAGCGGGATTTGAACCCAAGCGTCCTACCTATCACGAATGTCAGGAAGCCCCCTAGATGAGTCAGTCCTTTTACCGGCACACTCCTCGGAGCAAGGTGAAGATTCCCCCTAGAATACGATGTATCGCCGTCAACAATGAGGACTTCGACCCTCCAGCCACCAATATCGAAAGCCTCCTTAAGCTTCTTGGCAAATCTCTGAGGTTCTTTCAGGGGGAGGCTGACATATGAGTA
>JAUWBQ010000052.1 GCA_030601645.1 Candidatus Bathyarchaeota archaeon
CACCACGGCCCTGGCTGTCGCTGACGCTGCGGGGAACATGGTCTGCGTCAACCAGACCATTGTGAACTCCTTCGGCTGCGGCGTGGTCGTCCCCGGGACTGGTATCGTGATGAACTGTGCGATGTACGGCCTCGACCCGGAGCCCGGCCACGCCAACAGCATCGACGGGAGGAAGAGGCGGATCCAGAACGTCTGCCCGACCGTTGTGCTCACGGACGGCGAGCCCTACATGGCGTTGGGGGCGCCCGGGGGGAGGAACATCCAGGTCTCCGTGGCCCAGGTGATCATGCACGTTGTGGACTTCGGCATGGGGGTCCAGAAGGCAATCGAAGCCCCTAGGATCACCCGGGAGACGGGCGAGGTTTACGTGGACAACAGGTTCCCCGTCGGGGTCAGGGACGCCTTGGCTGGGATGGGCCACGACGTCGTCTGGGTGGACCAGGAGCTGAAGAGCTGGGCGAGGCCGGTGGGCGTGCTGAGGGATCCGGAGACGGGGCTCCTCCACGGCGGCGTCCAGTGCCACCTGAACGGCTTCGAATCCATCGCCATCGGCTACTGATACAGAAAAATATCCCATTTTTCATAACAAGAAAAAAATCCAGTCCTTTGATGACTGAAGAAAAAAATGGGTTGTTTCTTAGAGATCAAGTGGTGTCTTTTTCCAGTATCCAGCGCTCAAACCACTGGACGACCCGCTTCGAGCGGTCCACATGTAGCCTGGGCTCCCCGATGCCGTGGGGCTGCCTCGGGTAGATCACCATCTGCGTTGGCACCCCCTGCTTCCTGAGGGCGTTGAACAGCTCCTGCCCCTGGCTGATCGGGACCCTGACGTCCTTCTCGCCGTGCTGGATGAGGGTTGGGGTCCTGACGCCCCTCACCTGGAACATCGCCGAGTGGCTCCTATAGGGCTCCAGGTCGTCCCAGAACTCCCCGTGGAAGTAGTCCGGGATGAAGGAGGTTATGTCGGAGGTGCCGTTGAAGCTCATAAGGTTGGTGACCCCGGCACCGACGCACGCCGCCTTGAACCTGTTCGTCTGGGTGATCACCCAGCTCGTCATGAAGCCGCCGTAGCTCCAGCCTAGGATGCCCATCCTCTCCGGGTCCACCAGACCCTCCTCGATGAGGTGGTCGACGCCCGCCATGATGTCCTCGTAGTCGCCGCCGCCCCAGTCGTCGTAGTTGGCGAACCGGAACTCATTCCCGTAGCCGCTACTACCCCGGGGGTTGGCCCTCAGCATCGCGAAGCCCCTCTGGCAGAGCTCAGCGGTGTTCCCGTACCTCATGGGGTCCGCTGCGTAGGTGCGCCCGTAGACGCCGGTGGGCCCTCCGTGCACCTCGACCACGAGCGGGTACCTCTTCCCCTCCTCGTAACCCAGCGGGTAATAGACGACTCCCTCGATCTCCAGACCGTCCCCCGACTTCCACGTAATGACCTCGGCCCTCGGGACCTCAGCGTCCGGCCACGCCTCAGGGAGGTCGGGCCGCGCCACCATCCTCTCGGTGCCAGTCTCGGGATCCAGGATATACACCGAGTTCATCATGTCGAAGTCCTCGGCGGCGTATACTATCAGACCCGAGGCCCCAACGTCGTAGGCTTTCCTCCCGAACTCGGTATGTGTAATCTTCCTTCCCTCGCCGCCCGAGGCGGGGAGTTCCCAGAGCTGCGATGTTACGCTCTCCGACTCGTAGCAGTAGACGCTCTCTCCGTCTGGAGACCAGCCGACGAGATAGCTCTGGCTGTCCGGTGTCCTGAACAGGGGCCTGTCATCGCCGCCGTCTGTCGGGTAGAGGGTAATCCTGCTCGAGAAGGCCCAGGCGACGGGCTGGTCCCCGGTGACGCAGGCGATCCACCTGCCATCAGGGGAGGCCTTGAGGCCCAAGGCCCCGCTGGCTAGGATCCCCAGATCCCTGAGCCCATCTGCCTCGATGGGCTCCTCGGGATCCGAGGGGACTAGGGCAAGCCGTGAGTTCGGCCACTCCTCGGCCAGCGGGCTGGGCTGGTGCTTGAAGGCGATGTGGTCGCCGTCGGGGAGCCAGTCGAATTCCACGACCTGGAACTTCCCCTTCGTGATCTGCTTGGCCTCCGGGAGCTCTCTGGGCCCGACGCTGAAGGGCACCCTGTAGAGGTGCTGGTAGTCGTACTCCTCGTGCCACAGGTAGGCGTCGTCCTTGGTCTTGGTCTTCTTCTCCTTCTCCTCCGTCGGGGGCTCGGGCATCAAGAACGCGATGTACCCCCCGTCGGGCGCCCACCCTATGGAGGTTATCCCGTACTTCTCGTCGTCCGTCAGGGCCCAGGCCTCCCCGCCATCCGCCCTCATCGCGTAGAGGTTGGACTTCTCCTTCCTGGTTGAGACGAACGCGATATAATCACCACAGGGTGACCACTTGGGCTGGGTCTCGCTCCCCTCCCCGAAGGTGAGCTGGCGCTTCTCCCCCGATTCGACGTCCGCCAGGTAAAGGTGGTGGATGAACTGGCTCTTCTCATCCGTCAGCAGGGGCTCCCTCACCGTGAAGACGACCTTCTTGCCGTCCGGTGAAAGGGTTACCTCGTTGATCAAAGGATAGTGTATCTGGCCCTCGATGGACCACCAACTGCTCTCGGTCATAAGCGTTCGAACACCTACAGTCATTCATAAGATAATATTGTTGCGCGTCCAAAGTCGGGAACATGGAAAACAAGGGGTTACGCCTTTAAGCTCCGAGTCGTCTCTTTCCTCGATCGAAATGAGCAGGAGCTATCTCGACCTGAGCAGGGACGAGGAGGAGCACGCCCTAGCCATCCACCGGGAGAGCGTGGTCATCGACGCGAGCATCGTCGCCTTCATCGACTACGTGGGCGAGGACATCTGGCTCGACGACGTCCTCAGGGGTGGTGTGACCGCAAGCAACGCCACGGTCTGCATGCAGATGACCCTGAGCGAGGCCCTCCACGAGCTCTCGGAGTACCACTCCTGGGCGGAGAAGAAGGCGGAGAAAGCCCTCATCGTCCGGAAGGCCTCTGACATCGAGAAAGCGAAGAAAGAGGGGAAGCACGGGGTGATACTGGGCCCCCAGGACAGCAGCTTCCTGGAGGGGAGCCTCCGGTTCCTGGAGACGGCCTGGGACTGGGGCATAAGGATCATCCAGCTGACCTACAACAGCCGGAACGAGGCGGGGGACGGCTGCACGGAGCGTTGCGACGCGGGGCTGAGCAACTATGGCGTCGAGCTTGTCGAGGCCATGAACGACCGGGGGGTGCTCATCGACCTGAGCCACGTCGGGGACAAGAGCACCATGGAGGCCATCGAGACGTCCAGGGACCCCGTCAGCTTCACCCACGCCATACCGAGATCGTCTACTCCCAAGGAGATGGGGGGCTACGCCGAGTGGGCCAGCAAGACCAGCCCGTACGGCTATTTCAAGGAGTACTCGGTGGCCAGGGGGCGCACCGACGAAGCCATTCAGGCGTGCGCTGAGAAGGGCGGGGTGATCGGCGTGACGCCGTTCTTCGCCAAGAAGTGGGGGACCTCGACGCTGACCGACGACCTCATGGATCAAGTGGACCACACGGTGGACTTGGTGGGCTCGGATCACGTGGGCTTCGGCTCCGACCTAGACTTCAGGAACTCCGTGACCCGGGGCGCCTACATCTGGAAGCACCCTGAGAGGATCGACGTCGTTTACTACACGCCGATGGACGAGACATGGGGCTACGGCTGGCTGGAGCACATGCCCAACCTCGCCAGGGGGCTCGTCGCCCGGGGCTACTCCGACGAGGAGATCAGGGGCATCCTAGGGGGCAACTTCCTAAGGCTATTCAGAAAAGTCTGGGGCGAGTAGCCCTTCTTTTTCTAGGGTTCGTTACTTCCACCAGATCAAATGCTTTATACGGTCTTCCGCCGAGAAGCCCAGGCCCACAGAGGACTACAGACGCGTCGACCCCGAGGGCTATGAGAAGGCCTTAAGGAGGGCTATATTCATCTGCGTGAGGGCCATTAAAGCTTGAAGGAGGATAATGGGGTGCAAAACAGAAAGGAGATGTTGGAGGCGCTTGCCGCCTGGCAGGAGGCCTGGGATCGCCACGATCTAGACGGCGTCATGGATCTCTTCCACGAGGACGTCCTCTTCGAGAACTGGACCGGAGCCAGGGTGAGGGGGAGGGAGAACCTCCGGAGGGCCTGGACTCCCTGGTTCAGGAACCACGGCGGATTCCGCTTCACGATGGAGGACACCTTCGCAGACGAAGCCCAGCAGAAAGCCCTGACCCGGTGGCGCCTCGACTGGCCTTCCATCGAGAAGGGTCACGAAGGGGAGCACGAGACAAGACGCGGCGTCGACGTTATCCGATTCGAGGATGGGAAGATCATCGAGAAGCTTACCTACTCCAAGACCATAGTTGAGATCGAGGGTCGAAGGATCCGCCTCCGAGCCCATGGAGGATAGATGCCAGCCATCAGCTCCCTATTTTACACAAATAGCGTGTTCAGGAAGGAGCTGCATGCCCATTGAACTCGTCACTGAAAAGAACCCAGAAATAAAACAAAAAACTATGACGATTGACTAAAACTCCCTCGTGCGGGTAGGCACGAACCTGAGCCTATCAATACCTTCTCGGCGGCCTATGCTTCTGGAAGCACTCCCTGCAGTACACCGGCCGACCCTCCGTGGGCTTGAAGGGGACTTCGTCCTCTTTCCCACAGTCAGAACAGACGATCTTGGTCATCTCTCTGGGGCCACGGTCGTAACTGCCGCGCCTCTCTCTGTATCCCAATACTTTCACTCCTTTTCGATTCGCATGCTCAGAACGCCTCGCGGTATTCCCCGCACACTGCCCACGAGGTTGGCATTACTGCTTTTAAACCTATGTATGAAAGGTTCTGGTAACTTGTCGGGACTTGGGCGATATTAAATCAGGTTGGTAACTGGCGGGACTTTTTTTCAGATTTCGTAGTGAAACACGCAGTGTTTTTCCCAGCTATTATCATACTTCGATTTATTATAGCTCAAAGTCTGGAACATATGCATCGAGTTGTCTGCATTAACGGATATTCAATTATATAGTGCATTATCTAGGGAGGTACCTAGATGGATGAAAATCGGTTCCAATACGGATCAGGATTCGAGGTCTTTCGTTGTTCTTTGAGATGTTTGATCGCTGTGCAGGTGTTGTACTACTTCCGCCCTTCTACGATGCTCCCTCCACCGCTATAGGCAGGTCTACCGTCACGGTCGCCGCGACACTGGTGTCATCAGTCAAGTCAATAGTGAATGTCTGACCCTGAACGTAAATATGATATTCCCCTTGCTCAAGCCTTGTGCCGCTGAGTCCATTCGCATTCGTATGGCCGTCGAAAACCTCCTCATTCAGATAGTTTGTGATCTTGACCTCTTGGCCTTGGACCGGTTCACCGTCCTGGTCGACGACCGAGACGGATAGAGACCATTTACCCGCGGAGGAGGGAGACTTGGCTGAGACGTAAGGGCGACCCGTCTCAAGCAGGTTGGAGAAGAGCAGCACTACTACAAGGGCGAACATCACCCGTTGGCGTGCCTCACATCTGCCTCTCTGGCTCGACATGACTTCTCTAAAATCAGTTAGTGTTAGCTGAACACTATAATAGTTGCTATTGTAATAGGTCTTTTTGGGGAATATGAAGGCTCATGCGTTACTCGTCGTTGTAGTTCTAATATCCGTCTCTGGGATTAACGTAAGCCACGCTGTGGATGAGAGGGTGCACCTCCACAGGGCCGACTGTGGGATGATGTTTAAGGACCTGAAGGGAGACACCCTGGGGCTGCTCTACTTCTACTTGGCGGTCAACAACACAGGGCACGGCGATACGTCGAGTTTAAGCCTCATGATGGAGATCACGCTGTTAAGTTGGGGGAACGAGACTTACCTGCCTCCACTGGCTAATGTGAGCCTCCTGGATGTGGAGGTGGGATACGGATTCTACAGGGAGGGCGACACGCCTATGGACACGGTGATGAGGCATCCAGGGCCCCTCGTCCTGGATGTGGGTGAAACCTACAGGTGGACTTTCAGTGACTATGTTCCATCGGATAAACCCGAGATATTCGCTCATCTAGTCATCCTGGATGGTGTGCTGCTGACTCTGTCGGACGGTTCCAGTGTTCATACGCCTGAGACGATCCGCATTTCTCAGGCATCTTACGAGTACAGCTCCTATGAGATCCCGATATTCGACCTCCGTATCACGAATGACTCTCCCTTATACTTGGGATCGAATTATCACGGGTTCCTCTTCGACTTCGTCTCAGCCCCCGTCGAGACTCCCCTCAAATTGGCTCACATGGAGCTGGAGGAGAGCAACCAAGAGCTGATGGAAGCCCTAGAGGAGCTTAGTTCCGAAAACGAGGGCTTGGGAGAGAGCCTTGTGCTGGTCAACGAGAACATGACTCTCATCGCGGAGGAGGCGTCCAGGGTGAGTTCCGAACTCGAAGATGTAAACGGGGAATTGGCGGTACTTGAAGCTTTGATGTCTGCCTTGAATGATAGGCTCGCCAGGATACAAATCGTCAACCAGGGCTTGATTGGAGTCCTCTTTCTATCGGTTCTGGGGGCGTTAATTGCTTTGTTTAGAAATCCCTTTGGGGGTGCTAAGGCTTATCTCTTTGATCCCAGTGCGACCAGGCTGAACATTGTTGGTGAACGAGTGATCGTTAGAGGGGGCGTCGTGTACGAGATGGGTGAGGTTGCGGACCAGATGGTTAGGGATGGCTTAATCTCGGTTGAGTTGCGTCCTGATAACGATGTAGAGGCTTGGATTGATGAGAAAAAGTTTACACGAGCAGGGAGGGAGGCGAAAGTCAGCGATTTGATGCGTCGACGGATCTCAAAGTCAAATTGACTTTCATATTCATTCTTTTAATCGATCTTATCCTTAGTTCAGCGTTGACAAAGAATCAGGACACTCTTGTATGGTAAGTTAGTCTAAACCCGGAAAAAAACTCCGCTACCTTTTAATGGGGAATCACCCTCTTACGAGGGGAAATCCGATGCACCCGATAATCCTCATACGCCACGGCCAGGCGGAGCACAACCTGGGCGAGCTGACGGGGGGCTGGTCCAGCACCTCCCTCACGGACCTCGGGAGACGCCAGATCGAGGCCCTCGCATCAAGGTTGAAGGACGAACTCGAAATGCCATGTCTCCTCTACCACAGCGACATCAAGAGGGCGGCCCAGACCGCTGAGATAATAGCGGAGGCGATGGGGCTTACGCCTATCCCTGATCTTGGTCTCAGGGAGTTTAACAATGGCATTGCAGCGGACAAGACCAAGGCGGAGGCGGAACCATACTATACGCCGCCCACGGAGCCCATCCTCGACTGGCAGCCATACCCCGGAGCGGAGACCTGGAGGAAGTTCTACGGGAGGGTCTCGGACTGCATGGACGCCCTCGTCCGGGGTCAGGACCGCCGCATGGTTATAGTCGCCCACGGGGGGACCATCGTCAACATCGTCGCCTGGTGGCTGCGCCTCGAGATGGAAGCGCTGTCGTATGTTTCTTTCAAGACCTCGCCTGCGAGCGTCAGCGTCCTGACGGTGAGCGACCTGAACGAGAGGACCTTGGAGAGGCTGAGCGACACGGCCCACCTGCACTCCTTGGGGCTCTCTCCCCCGATCCCACAGTCTCGGTGAGGCATGGCATCCACTTTTTCTGATCTTTTCAAGGGTGCTTCGTGCAATCAAGATGTCCTGAAGGATCGGCATCCGAAGGGTCTTCGAAAGGTGAATCGTATCGAATCCTTGCCGCGCTCATGGATTTTAAGAGAGGCTTCTCTCGCCTTCACTTGGGAGTAATTCGAAATGCAAGTAGTTTTATTTAGCCCTTCGATGTTTGGTAACCGATGCGCGGATGAAGACTCTCTTCCTCTACGGGAAATCCCAGAGCGCCAACAGCATCGAGTTGGTCGAGACCGCCGAGAGGCTGGGCCACGATGTGGATACGGGGAGCATCCTGGATGTCTCCTCGGAGATCTCGGACGATGGCTCCAGGTTCTGGCTGGGGCAGGACGAGGTCACCGGCGTCGACGTCTGCTTCGTGCGGAGCTTCGGGCCGGGGACCTGCGAGCAGACCACTAGGCGGATCAGCATGTTGGAGCACATGGAACTCACCGGGATCCGGTTGGTGAACCCCACCTACTCCTTCCGCCGGGCCCGGGACAAGTACTCCACCCAGTACTCCCTGGCCATGGCCGGGCTGCCCATCGCCGCCACATACACCACGGAGAGCATGGAGAGGGCGTACAAGCGCAGCCAGGAGATGGGGGTCTGCATATACAAGCCCATCCTCAGCAGCATGGGGAAGGGCAGCCTCAAGTTCGACCACCCGGACCTCGCCTACAACGCCTGGAAGTCCCTCAGCCGCATAGGCCAGCCCCTCATCGTCCAGGAGTTCCTAGAGAACCCCGGCAGGGACATAAGGGTCTTCGTCGTCGGCGACGAGGTGGTGGGATCCGCCTACAAGTACGGTGTGCCGGGGATGTGGAAGACCAACGTGGCCCAGGGGGCCAGGATGGTGGACGAGCCCGTCCCGGAGGAGATCCTGGAGATGGGCGTGAGGGCGACGAAGGCCTTGGGCCTCGACTACGCCGGCGTGGACATCATAGAGGCCGACCGGGGCCCCGTAGTCCTGGAGGCCAACGGCTCCCCTGGCTGGCAGGCCCTCAAGAAGGCCACAGGCGTGGACATCGCCGAGAAGATTGTTACGTACTTCCTGACGTGATCAGGTGGGTTACACGTGGATGATAGCCCGTCGAGGACGCCCGTGAGGATCGTGCTGGAAGGGGTCGGCGAGGCCAGAGGAGAGCTCGTCAGGTTCTCGGCTCCCATCACCGTTGGGACCCTGCTGAGAAGGCTGCCCCTGGAGGGCAGGGCTCACCCGCAGAAGGGGGGTTACTCGTTCATCATAGGCATAAGGAGGGGGGTTGAGAAGGCGGTCCGGTCCGTGAAGGCGGGGACCATCGCCTACTGGCCCATGGGGGACGCCATGGTGATATACCACAGCGACGCCCAGGCCTACAGCCCTGTGAACACCGTGGGGACGGTTACAGAGAACCTAGAGTTGTTCAAGTCCCTTAGGAGCGGTACGAAGATCAGGATCGAGAGGGTCTAGTCGGCCGCGAGGGCGTAGATCTTCAGGTTCCTGCTTCCCCGGGGGGATAAATCGAATCGCGAGCGCGTCGAAGATATCCACTAATAAACCCGCTACGTGAAGGAGTAATCAGCCATGAATGACGTCGAAGCCATCCTCCAGGTCTCCAACCTGACGAAAATATATGGCCGCGAATTTGGTCTCGGGGGTTGGAAAACGGGTCGACGCGTTGTAGGAGCGCAAGACGTTACATTCTCCGTGAAGAAGGGTGAGATCTTCGGTTTCCTGGGTCCCAATGGGGCCGGGAAGACCACAACGATGAGGGCCATACTGGATTATC
>JAUWBQ010000099.1 GCA_030601645.1 Candidatus Bathyarchaeota archaeon
CGAGTTCCTCTATGACCTTGTCCCGACCCATAGTGGAAACGAAAGGTCCGAACCTCGGCCCCCGAGACTGTCCGAGAAGTATCCTGTAGAGCAGCTGGAAGAGGTCTCTGGGACGGATGTCCTGGGCTCGCGCCACTTCGAATACTGAACTCTGATAACCCTCTTCGTCAGAGGTTCTATTAAGGGAGGATATGAGGGATCTCACGGCGGCTTTTTCTTTGCTCGATAGCGTCACCTTCCGGATCTCCGGCTCGCCGAAGTCCTCGATCCAATTAACCGCAAAAGTGATCCTCTTTTCGAGTCCTCTATCCCCCTCATTGAGGCTTCCGTAAGCTTCCAGCTTATCCCTGATGAACTCGGCCCGAATGCCTCTGGGTGCAACCTTCGCGAGGTTCAGCATGAGGTTATATGCGATGTGGGTGTCAGGCTCCTCGGGGGGCTTCAGCATCCAACAATACTCGTAGAGGCCCTTCAGCTTGGCCTCCTCCATCTTGTCGTTGATCTTCTTTCTCCTGAAATAGACCTTCTCCATCTCGTCCAGCTCGTCCATGTGGGGTTGTATCTCATCGACCGAGCCGCTCTTCGTCCCGACGAACCTCTTCAGGATCAGTAGGTTAAGAGACTGGGGGGAGCCGTACCTGTACCACACCTGGGGCGTGAAGACGTTGCCCGCGGACTTTGAGATCTTCTTGCCGCCCCGGTCCAGGAACATCTCGTATTGAACGTGCATCGGGGGCTCCCAGCCGAGTATCTCCCGGCAGATCCTGTCGTTCACCCTCACGGAGTCGGCGATGTCCTTCCCGTAAGCTTCGAACCTTATGTCGAGCGCCCGCCACCTGGCGGAGAACTCGACCTTCCAGCTCAGTTTCCCCTTGCCTGCGAGCATGTCGACCTCGCCTTCGTGGCCGCACCCCTCCAGCCACCTACCCTTGACCTCCATGCCTTCGCAGCGGTACATCGCCTTGTGCTCCTCGGGGAGGTACCCGTAGGCGTTGGTTGTGTAGATGCGGCCGCAACTCTCGCAGACCGCGAAATACGGAAGAGTCTCCGTGTATTTCTCCTGGCCCAGCTCCTCTTTGATTATCTCGCCTACCTTTCCGGCGTTCTCCATGATGGCGAGGATCTCGTCGTTCAGTACGCCCTCCTGGTAGACCTCGGTGCCGGATCTGAAGTTGTAGTCAGCCCCGCTGATCTCCACCGCCTCCAAGAGGAGGGATGTGATGTGGGCGCCGAAGCTGTCGTGGCAATCCCCCAGCACATCGGGGATTGATGAGACAGGGTATCCGAGCCATTTCTCCATCTCATCAGGCAGTCCTGCTGGGACCTTCCTGAGGCCGTCTTTGTCGTCCGAGAAGGCGATGAGCTCGGCGTCGTATCCTTGGACCCTCACGCCGTTGGCCACTGCGTGGTTCCTCAGGACATCCGCCAGGCTTCCTATGTGGGGGATACCGGAGGCGCCGAGGCCGCTCTCGGTCCTGATGAGATCGAGGCTTCTGCCGAGCTTCTTTTCCCTTTCAATCAGTTCGGAAGCCGCTTTATCGTACCATGTACCTCGGCCTATGATATCTGGGGAAATATGACCCTTACTCAATATTTAGACCCCGTTTATTCACCCTTGGGATATGCAAAGACCTGTAAATATCTTCCTCATGCGTGGCTCAGCGTCGCCTTTGAATCTCGATCGCTTTCATCTCGATTTTTTCAGGCCAAGTAACCATTGTATATGTCGTCTATGATGTCGTTTATTCTCTACGTGGGGTACTCGAAGATTGGATCGGTCGTCAGGCTTAAACAGTGCAACCTCCCTATCTCTTCGAGCACATGGACGAGGCAAGTGAGAGAAAGCCGACACCCGTTATCACGTATCTCCTCATGGCGTTAATGGTGTTCCTCCAAGTCTACTTGAGTCTGCTCCCCTCGGCCAGGGCCCTCCACATCTTTGAGACTTATTCTCTGATGCCTGTCCGACTCTTAGACGGCGTTTTCCTGGATAGCATTGTGTCCTACATCTTCATGCATGGTAACTGGGTCCATCTCTCCGTGAATGTAATAGCCTTGCTAGGCGCCGGGATAATCGTTGAGAGGGACATCGGCCATCTGAGATTTCTCATTCTTTTCATAGTATCCGGCGTATTAGCAGGTATAGTGCATTGCTTCCTCAACCCCCTGTCGAGTGTTCCCCTCATAGGTTCCTCGGGGGCCATCTTCGGTATTATTGCAGTCTTGTTTCTCTTCATGCCCTTCAAGTTGACCTACGCTTTGGTCGTCCCCCTTCCCTCCGTCGTTGTGGGTCTGATGCTGGTCCTGGTTGAATCGTCTGCGATATGGATAGCCAACGACATCGCAATCGCCCACGACGCCCACATCGTGGGATTCCTCACAGGGTGCATCTATGCCTTCATCACGGACAAGAGGAGAGCGCTAAAAGGGCTCATCGTGGCTGCCGCAATCCTCGTTTTGATGTATTTTATTAGCCTCTATTACGGCGTTCCTCTAGACACCTTCAAGGGATGACAATAGTGTTGGGAGAGCCCCCAGGTTATCAATTATATAGTCTGCTCCAGCCTCCTCGAGGGATTCACGCCTCGTGAAAAATGATGGCACTGCTATGGCTAAGACGTTGGAGGACTTTGCAGCCTGGACGTCCTTAACGCTGTCACCGACGACCACACCCCGATCTGGTTTCACACCCATCTCTTCGAAACACTTCAAGATCTGATCCGGGTGGGGCTTCATTTTGAGATCTGGTCGACGACCCACCACGGAGGAGAAATACCATCGAATCTCTCTTGCCTCTAGAATCCACACCGCCACGGCCTGGGAGTTCGAGGTGGCGACTCCCATTCTTATCCTTTGATCAGCGATCCATCCGAGCGTCGAAGAACATCCAGGCAAGAGATGGGAGTTCAGTGCGCCTTCCCACTCGCATGACTCGATGGCCTGATAGGCTTCCTCTTGAATCCGCTTTACCTCGGCGTCATCCATGCTGAGGGCGTTCTCTTCCCTGACCAGGTTGAGCATGTTGAAAAGGCCCTTCTCACTGAAGCGTTTGATCAACTTTTCGGGGCAGCCACACGTCAAATATGCGTCCATAGCCTTGATGTGGGCTTTTTTCCAGTCGACGAAACCCCCGAGATTGATCAGGGTGGCATCCAGATCGAATACGACGCCTACGACCCTCATAGAATCCTCTCATCCCGATTGATGGTTTTCCGATGCTGCCTCCCCGCTTACTAGCCTCAGCGAGTTTAGAATCTATCGATTTATCTTCTTTGGGATTTGAACCTGGTGAAGCTACAGTGGCCACATGTGTACCTGTCGCCGTGGTCCGCCATGAAGTAGCCCCTCCCGCATCGGTTGCAGAAGGGCCGCTTCCTCTCCAGCTTCCCGTCCTTCATCTCGTACTGCTCGTGGATCTTCTTGATTGGCATAAACTACTCCTCCGGTTCGGGCTCTCTCTCAGGAGTCTTGTTCCTCGCGATTGTGTGCTCTGGCTCGACCCGCATGGCTGCTTCGACGCTGTCGTAGACGTGAGCGAGCCCCACTGTCTTGTGGGTCCCCGTGTGCGTATCAAGGCGTTTAACCCATACGTTGTCCAGATCGGTCTTCAGCAATACTGCGATCTCCCTCCGGACCTCAGACCTGCGGGGGGTCGCAGGCTCCTGGATCTCGAAGGTCACTTCCATCCGGCCTAGTAGGGGGTTCTTTTTAGTCGTCTTTAGCTCCGTCTTCAGTTCGGCTCTCCTCCATCCGGGCTAAGAAGTCGTCGGTCCACCCTTTCACCTCCTCCGTTACCTCGATAACGACCATCCCCTCCCGGGGTTGACCGTACACTATCACCGATCCCAGAGGCGTCAGGGAGATGAGAGGCAGTACCAGGAGGTCTTCCTCGCCCTCAACGATTACAGACGCCTGGCTTTTAAGGGTTACCGCCTCCTCTAGTGCCTCCCATGCCTCGGCGTCGATGGTCCCCTGCGCGTTCTTCGTGTTGATGATCTGCCTCGAACCGTGATCGAGGGGGTCCACCGTGATCCTCATGACCCTGTAATCCACGACCACGATATCCGGTTCCAAACTTGATGCGAGTATGCTCTCCGAAGTGAAATCTCCCACGACTGCGAAGAGGGGGGTCTCTCTGTCTTCGAGAAATTCTACAAGCCGTTGAACCGTCTCGGCAGGGGGGCCTCGGAAGAGGTGGCCCAGAGGCTTCTTCAGCTCCGCCCTCATGGCCACCGGGAGGACCCTGGTGATCCTCCTTTGCCTCATCGGTTGGCAGCCCCTATCTGATCTTGAGGGCGTAGCGGCCCTCATCTTTTATTTCCATTTTCTGGGCGAGTTGCGAGCCCTCTGGCTTCAGGACGACGAGGAGCCCCGAGTAGTCGTCGCTTAGATCTGTGCCCCTGCACAAGGGGCACGAGGGCTCCTCGATGATGATCTTGCACTTCCTGCAAGCTCTGCTCAATTCGCCCCCTCCTTCTCCCCCTCTTCCGGGGGTTGGAGTTCCCTGTTCTCGGCTTCGATCCAATCTAGCTTCCCCAAGAAGGGCTGCCGGGCTGTGACCCCAATCTTTCCGGAGCTTCTTCCCCGGGGGAAAGAGACGGCGACTATCCTGACCCTGAAGAGGTCTCCTCTCTGTATCGTCCGGCCGCTCTCCCTTCCCAGTAGGACCCCCTGCTTCTCGTCGTAAGAGATAAAGTCATCCATGAGCTGAGAGACGTGGAGAAGAGCGTCCACCGGGCCTATCCGGAGGAATGTTCCAAAGTCCGCAACCTCCACGACCTCTCCCTCGATCACTTCCTGTAGCTCGGGGGAGAACGTCAGTATCGAGAAAGTGACGGGGTGATGGGTGCCGCCGTCCCCCGGGAGTATCCGGCCTATGTGATTGACTTCGAGGTCGATGACGCTTATGACGTATCCGAGGGATTCATCCACCAGCCCCTCGTATTTCACCTTCAACTCCTCGAAGGCCGCGTCCTCCAGGGGCTGACCGAACCTCGTGGGGTCTATGCGGATCGTGTCCCTCATGGTTATCTTGTTGAACATGCGTGGGCTCGCCTCATTTGACGTGGAACCATAGATAAAAGCCTTTTTTATGAGAGTTTTCACGGAAATTAGTCCGCGATCGACTTTTACCCTTGACCTAAACAAGACCCCACAGACTTAATTAAAAAGATTCCCTATTCTTCACAAGCTTCTCGTGAACGACTCCGCCTTCTATATTCTATCCCCCTGTACCCCCCTTTGCGCTACGATCCATCCCGTTCTGGGTACTCAATGGTACAGTATCTTATCGACTAGCCACTTCTAATTTGCATTCGATGATGAGGAGATCCCGAGGGCAAGAATAAGAAACTTATATTTCGATCAAGGCCTCGAAGGAGTGCTTGCTGATACAGTCTTTCAGATAATTTTTCCACTCGTCGCCAACCGTAACAAGGACGTATATGCCGGCGATGTCGGCCCTCTGGTTCGCAACCATGTCCACGAGGGCCTTGACCGTCTCGCCGGTGCGGACGACGTCGTCGATGATGAGGATGCTGTCCCGCTTCCTGATGGATGACTTGGGCACGTACAGGCTCTGTCTGATGGCGGAGCCCCTGGGGATGTATGTCTCCTCTATGAAGTCGTTGATTCCCACCTCCTTCCTGCCCTTGGCCACGAGGAGATCGACATCGAGTAGGTTCGCGACGAGAGTGGCCACCGGGATGCCGTCCACGGCGGCCGTGAGGATCTTGGTCACCCTGCGGCCTGCGAACTTTTCAAGGGCGTAGTTGGACATAATCTTGAGCCAGGTGATCTCCGACACCAGAGGGGTGTTGTCGAAGTAGCCTTCCTCGTCGAAGCTGATACGCTTCTTCAGCGCATCCTTGATGTTGGTGATCTCCATGAGCTTGTCGTATAGACCTTGGGCCCGGCTGAAACTGGGGAGGACGTGACCCCTCATGTAACGGCTGAGGATGGGAGGGCTCAAACCGAGGACCACCGAGAGCTCTTGGTATGTGTGGCTCTCGCTGGCGACTTTGAGGAGGTCTGTGATCATCATCCTGTACTTCAATTCCCTGACTCTGGTTTCCATGTCCTTTTACCCCCGTTCATGTCCTTGCCGCGAGCGGGCCTGAGGGGAATTGAACCCCTGACCACCGGGTGTCTTCGACCGGAGTCTTAAAAGCCCGATGCTCTGCCTTGCTGAGCTACAGGCCCAAGGTCATGAATCGTTTACCCTTTCAGGTCAACATTGTATTTAACTTTTTAGGAGATTGCTTTAAAGTGTAAATTTTTATAACTAGACAAGCAGAAACGAGGAGTGTATGCCTATTATTGATGCGTCAGACATTTTATGCACGTGCTGTTTGAGCCTACACTATTTTCATTTTCACGGCGACTCAGGAATGCTCTAGCCTGAAAAGCCTTATTAACAGGAGGATTTCTTTCGTCTTCTGATCTTTGCGGTCGGACCAAACAGGCGGCCGTGGACGTTTGTCGGCGGAGTCCAGCCTGGTAAGACTTCAGCCCCCCATGAATCCCTTCGGGGAGAGCTGATAACCCGGGTTCGAATCCC
>JAUWBQ010000066.1 GCA_030601645.1 Candidatus Bathyarchaeota archaeon
GTGCCTTACCCCGGTGTAACCATGATGGTCATAGCCGATGGCGACGAGGCGCTGGCTCAGAGGAAGGCGGATGAGCTCAGCCAGCTCTGCTGGGACCTGAGACTGGACTTCCTGGCCAGGGTGGTGCCCATGGACAGGGCCCTCGATCTGGCCCTCGCCGAGCCCGACGGACCGATTATCCTCACTGATCAAGCCGACAATCCAGGCGGGGGGGCCGGGCCTCAGGACGGCACGATAGCCCTGAAAGCGATGCTGGACCGCGGCGTAACGAACGCCTGCGTAGCTGTCATGCGCGACCCGGAAGCTGTGGCCGAGGCCATAAAGGCGGGCGTCGGGAATACGGTGACGATGAAGATCGGCGGTAAGACGGATCCCTGGGTGGGGGAACCGCTCGAGGTCACGGGAACGGTGAGTCGCATCTCAGATGGCAAGTACATGCCAAAGGGCCCCATGAGTCGCGGAGAAGAGCACAACATGGGAAAGACCGCGGTGTTGGATGTTAAGGGCATTGACGTCATCCTGACGGAGAAGGGAAGCGGCCTGACGGACCTCGAAATGTATAGGAGCCTCGGCTTGGAGCCCACCGAATACAAGATAATGCTGGTGAAATCATGCGTCCACTACAGGGCAGCGCACGAACCCATCGCGAAGAAGATCATAGAGCTCGATCTCCCCGGAGGGCACGGGACCAGGCTGGCCGCCTTCCCCTGGAAGAAACTTAAACGGCCGGTGTTCCCCCTGGATGTGGAGTCACTGGGTATCTCAGAACTGAGAACGGAGTAGCCTCTGATCAGGGATGAGTCTCTCGAATGAGCTTTTCGTTGGTTATCAAAAACGGCAAGGTCGTAGACGGAACCGGCAACCCTTGGTTCAAGGCCGACTTGGCATTGAATGGGGGGCGCATCGCTGAGATCGGGCATCCCGTCTTTGATGAAACTGATCGGGTCATAGACGCACAGGGCTCGGTAGTCTGCCCCGGTTTCATTGACACCCACTCCCACTCAGACGGGACGATGCTCATGGACCCGAAGGTGGAAAGCTCGATCCGACAGGGCGTCACGACACAGGTGATCGGGAACTGCGGCTGCGGCTTCGCCCCGGCAAACCCCGCCAGGAGGAAGGACTTGGAGAGCTACGTGAGGCGCCTGCTTCCGGTGGACATAGAGTCGAAGTGGTACACCTTCAGGGAGTACATGCAGAGCATGGCCAAGGTCGGGTGCTCGACGAACATCGCTCCCCTTGTCACCCACGGGGCCTTACGCATAGCCGTCATGGGCTTCGAGAACAGGGCCCCGACCCCAGGGGAACTAGGACTGATGAAGCTACTGGTAGCAGAGGGGATGGAGGCGGGAGCCTTCGGGATGAGCACGGGGCTTATATATCCCCCCTGCATCTACGCTGAGACCCCGGAGCTCATCGAGCTGTGCGAGGTAGTCGCTAAGTATGATGGGCTATTCGTCATCCACATGAGGGGCGAAGGGGCCACCCTCATACCTGCGGTACAGGAGGCTTTAAAGATAGCAGACAAAGCCGGTGTGAGAACGCACATATCCCACCACAAGGCCACAGGCCAACGGAACTGGGGGAAGACGAAGGTGACCCTCGGAATGATCGAGGAAACCCGTGGTCGCGGCCTCGAGATAACCTTCGACCAGTACCCCTACATAGCAGGTGCCACCGTCCTCTGCAATCTGCTGCCCGCTTGGACCCACGAGGGAGGCCTCGGGAGGTTGCTGGAGAGGTTGCGAAGCCCCGAGACGAGAGACACGATCCGCGAGGAGATGAAAAAACAAGAGAGGGATTGGAAAGGCGTCTACGTCAGTGTCCTGAAGACTAAGGAGAACAAGAGGTTCGAGGGCAAAAACATAAAGGAGATCAGGGAGATGCGGGGCGACCCCGACGAGTTCACAACGGTCTTCGATATCCTTCTGGAGGAGGACGGCGAGGCTAGAATGGTCTCCTTCGGCCAGGACGAGGAGGAGATGAGGGGGGTGATGAGGCACCCCCTCCATATGGTGGGCAGCGACGGGAGGTCGGTGACCCCTAGCGGCATCTTAGGCATAGGTAAGCCCCACCCGAGATTCTACGGCACTTTCCCGAGGATACTCGGTAAATACGTGAGGGAGGAGGGCGTACTGGGGCTGGAGGACGCCGTGAGGAGGATGACCTCCTACCCCGCTCAGACGTTCAAGATCAGGAACAAAGGGCTACTGAGGGAGGGCATGGACGCCGACATAGTTGTCTTCGATCCCAAAACCGTGATAGACAAAGCCACGTTCCAAGAACCGCACCAATACCCCGCAGGAATAGAGTACATCATAGTGAATGGCGAGATAGTGGTGGAAAACGGAACTCACACAGGAGCCACCCCTGGGAAGATACTCTCGCTTGGAGTATAGACGAGCGTAAAAAAAGGAGAAAATGTATTCGGACTGGAGCATGTCGTATCGGAGCGATCACACATAGTCAGATCTGTACGATTCCCACATCCTCTTCTATCTCGATTTCTGTGCCATAAACCGCCGAATATTCCGAGACGTGTTCCAATATTCTGATAGAGTCTTCATGGGACGCCCGCACTGGTCGTCCCCTCTGTGTTCTCGGGCTTCCGAATCCCAAGGTTGCGGGATGGATCTTGAATTCAATTAGTTCGGTACCGTCAAATGTGAGATCGGCTAGGATGCTGTCCCAGAAGGGGGGCTCGAATGCAAACCCGGCCCAGCCCCGCCAGTCCTTCTCGCTGACTCGATCTCTAGCCGCGTCGTAGGTATCGGAAGGGGTAGCCTCGTCTTTGAGATTGTATCTATCATAGTACTCTTGTCCTTGGAATTTCGACACATCAAAGTGAAAGATGAAGTTACCCATGCTGTACAAGATTGGCTTACCCTTGTAGATCTCGATGCCCCTAAGTAGGTGGGGGCCATGACCGAGAAAAGCGTCTGCCCCTGCGTCTATGCATGCCCTCGCGTAAGTCTCGATGAATTTGGCCGGTTTATAGCGGTCAGAGCCGTCAGATTCGTGGCCGTGGTGCGTAACGAGGACAAGGTCCGCCATCCTCCTAGCGTCTTCGACGGATCGGATATTGCCCTTTAAATCAAGTTCGTAGGGTTTCGTGTACAGACCCGGAGCGTCGCTTTCAACGAAGTTCAGTGCACGAAGTCCTCTCCCGTATTTGACACTGTTATCTGTAATGGGGCCGAAGGTTATTTTCGCTCCGACACTTTCAAATATCGTTTTCAGCTGCTCCAGTGACTCTTTGGTTATCCTGATCTCGGTTTCAAACCGAAGCGGGTTCAGGCCCGGTCGTCCCTGGACATCGCGCCGTGCATCGCCTGCACGGCCGAAGCTGGGAAAACTCGAGGCAGAGGATATCAGCGCAACCCGTCCCTTCTCGGTTTCGAGGTAACTAGGGCTCCTCGCCTTACCGAGATTGTGTCCTGCGCCCGCATGGACGATGCCCCTATCATCGAGAACCTTTGAGCTGCTGAACAATCCCTCATACCCCCAGTCCACGGCGTGATTGTTAGCCCTTGAGACTATGTTGAATCCGGCCCACGCAAACTCGTCGGCGAGTTCCGGTTCCGCGATCTGGTATGGCATACCATATTCGGCTGCGGGGTAACCCTTGTCGAAGGGGCACAGTATTACCTCGAAGTTCGTGAACCTGACATCCGCCTCTCTTATCTTTTCAAACAGAGATAGGAACTCCGGTTCTTTATGAACCGAAATTCGCATGTTGATTATGGAGTCGCCCGTTGCGGCAACCTTAATTTTGTTTCCCATCTTTTCCTCCCTAAAACTGGGAACATTATGTTTGATTTAACATTTATCAGAGAATTACTCCGACATGCTGGGTGCGAAGGGGGAAAACGAGTATAATTTTTAAATCTACATGAAAAATGGGATGATCATTCAGTGTGTGTTATCTGTTTCTCTCTCTTCTCTTGAATCATCTGAAAGGTCCGGCTTTTTTGGATGTTTCTTATATATGGGGCTGTAGGCTTCCGTGGCTACGTTGAGGCTGAGGAGGTCATCGCGTGATTCTACCCCCCTGGACTGGAACTTGCGCGCGTGCCAAGAACATGGTTCCATCTTGGCGTGAAGTATCTTATCGTGCCCATAAACTGGCTTAGCAATGTAATTCCCCCAAGGGTCCAGGATGCTGCTGCCCCCGATGAAGGAGAGACCTCGATCCAGCATCCCCCTCCCCTCCTGCACCTGGGAGGCCAAGGCGACGTAGACTCCCCCCTCGACGGCGGTGACGACGGCGCTGCTCTCCACGATGTGCTTCGCGTCCCTCGACGTCACCCACAGGGAGCAGTGGATCTCCTCGCCGAGCAGCGTCAGAGCCCTCCTGTACAGGGGGTTCAGGTTCTCGAAGCACAGCCCTATCCCCAGTCTGCCGACTCCGGTCTCGAAAAGGCGGATGTCCCTGGCGTCCCCCTTTTTAAACATCAGCGTCTCGGCGCCGAAGGGTGCTATCTTCCTGTGCGTCCCCACGAGGGCGCCGTCAGAGTCGATGACGCAGGACGAGTCGTATATCACCTCAGGGAAGTCCGGATCACGTTCAATGAATCCCAACACGACGACTGCGCCGTATTCTTCCGCACTTTTAGAAATTTGAGCCAGTTCAGACCCATCGGCACGCACAGCGCCGGCGACGTAATTCAATCGGTATTCCGGGGAAGCCATGCTGAAATTAGGATACCCCGAGAGAACGAGCTCGGGGAAAACGATAAGCCCCGGCTCCTTTCTCGACGCCTTCTCGATATGGCGAACGATCTTACCTGTCGTTGCCGACGAATCGAGATAAACCGGACCGATCTGCACGCAGGCGACATCGATCTCTGTCATCTGATACCTCAAAAAGATCGTCTTATTAATCCCTTTGTCTCGTCCCCCTTTTAATGCCCTAACAAGGGTTTGAAAAAAAAGACTCTCGAACAAGAGTGCGTCTGGTGGTGGAGTCAGCGCTCCCTGTCTGTGAGAGACTCGGTGAGTGATTATCTCTTTAGGGGGGGGATCATGATTTGAGAGAAAAAATAACCTTGGGAGCCATAATATGCGAACGAGTTCTAGGCTGCCACCATAATTGGCTTGGCTCTCTCTTCCATCTCAGCTTCGATAAACTTCAATTCCCGTTGACGTATATCATCGTTCAAACAGAGGGGGCATTCAAGTTTATTGGAGGCATCCAAATATGTCTCCACCGTCCCATGGACGGGACATCTCAGGGAAAAACGATACAGTGGATGTTTTGACCCCGGAATTCTCCTTTTTCCAAGAAATTTGATGTTTTAACTTCCCGAATCTGGTTTTGGGGTAGGGCCCATTCTTTATTCGTCCGCCCTCAAGACTAGGTTCCCATGGTTCATATCGTTATGCATGTTGTAGGGGTTCACAAACAATCAATGATTTGCATATTCTATTGGTAGGCGGCGTAGCTCCAACCGATAAGGCAGGAGCGTTACGCAGGCGGATTCAACCATGGTAATGTTGGTTTATATCATCTTTTTGAGGGCAACTCCCACGCCTGTAAACCACCAAAGTCGTGACAGCACGCTAATCTTAAACAAGCCCGCAGGAAATTACTATTATTTTTTTAATCGGGTAAGTCTTAAACGGAGATGCATCCTATCAGTTTGTGCAGGAAGACAAGGTGAGGATGCAATGGCTGAGGCAATATTGGAGAAGATTCCAATCGAGGCGCGTTGGGAGACAACAGCGAAGAGCCTTACTGGAGCAATTGTAGGCTACGAGCTAATTCTGCTTGAAATACTAGGGAAAGAAAAAAGTGACGAGATAGAAGCCAAAATGTGGAGTGAAGGTGGGAAGACCTTCATCCCGATGATCAAGGAAGCATTCAACATACCTGTAGAAGACGCTGTAGGAGCCGCGAACCTAATCAAAGTCGCAGCAGTTCTGGGCATGGGTCCCGAATGCACGGACGAGAGAATCGAGGAAACCAAAGAGAGGGTCGTACAGAGATGGGTGAAGTGTCCGTTTATAGAAAGGGCCAAAGAGATGGGAGCAACCGACAAACATGATTGCTATACTGGATGTACGGCCTGGACTGAAGCGGGACTTAAGGCGATTAATCCAAAGGTGACCATCACAAAGGCTAAGGCTATGCCCCGTGGCGACCAATACTGTGAATTCATCTACGAGTTTAAAGAATAAGCCCTAACCCTCTTACCCTTTTTTTGTAAGGTTTGATCGGCGATATACCCCCCATATGCTATTGATAATTCTTAAAAGAAAAGAGACGTTAGAAACAAGGACACGTAGTTGCAAAGGTGACACGGATGCCCCCTAAGCATCGCTTGTTCGACTCCCGTGAACTGGCTCTAATAATCATTCTAAGCTCCCTCGGCGCCGTCATCAGCGTTCCCGTGGGCCATGCCGGCAACTTCTTGAAGACCTTAGCGCTGCCACCTGGCGCCAGCCAGCTGCTTGCGGGCGTCCACGTCCTCTGGTTGATTCTGGCCGCCGTGCTGGTTGATAGGAGGGGAGCCGCAACGACGGCGGGTGTCCTGAAGGGACTCGTGGAGATGACGCTGTTCAGCTACCACGGCATCCTCGTGTTCCTCATAAGCGCCGTCGAGGGATTTGTGGTGGACATAGTTCTGCTGCCCCTCGACAAGAACGACGTGAAGTCTATCTGTGTAGCCAGCGGCCTGTCTTCGGCGAGCAACGTCGCAGTCCTGCAGTTCGCCGCAATGCTCCCCTTGCCCCCAGCCGTGTTCGCCTCCATGTATCTGGCCTCGTTCGTCTCCGGCCTGATCTTCGCGGGCTACATGGGGAAGCGCGTTCTTGACATAATATCACGGAACTCCCATTTATGAGGGGTTAAGCCACGCAGGCGAGCTCTGATTGTGATGATATCGGTTTGAACTCTCATTTTATGATTTGAGGGGGTCCATACGCCCGTGGACCATTAGATAAGCGGCAGCATGCTCTTCTTAAACGGGCCTGTAGGAAACTACTCTAACTTTTACTTTCTCGTAAGGAACAATCGATAATACCCCTCATCTTTTACCGGCGAGTAAGACTTAAACTGCGACGCTCTCTATGCGTTGGTGAGTGAAAACGAGGAGAGGTGAAGGGCATTGAGCGAGGTTCTAGGAGCGGGGCTCGAGTATGTCAAGATAGCCATAATCCTGGCGCGCGCGAATTTCCCTGAGAGCTTTCTCGACTTTTTCGCTCACCCGTGGAGATGACACCGATTCAAAACCTTCATAAAGAATTGCTGGTTCAGATTTTTTTGAAAACTGGGTTATAATATGAACCAGATCAAAGAAACCGAGAGTCTCTGCCCGGAGTGTCTGAGGGTGGTACCCGCCACAATCTACGAGGAGGGCGGCAAGGTGTACATAGCCAAGACCTGCCCAGACCACGGCGAGTTCTCGGACCTATACTGGGGCGACTACGAGCAATATCTTAGAGCTCGTGAATACGAACATTTTGGAACGAGACTGGATAATCCCAGGACAGAGGTGAAGAAAGGCTGTCCATACGACTGCGGTGTCTGCCCGGAGCACAAGTCCAGCACCGTCCTGGGAATCATCGACATCACGAACAGGTGCAACCTGAGGTGTCCCATCTGCTTCTCCCACTCCGGGGCGGCGGGATACCTCTACGAGCCCACGAGGGAGCAGATAAAGGGCATGATGGAGAACCTGCTGTCCAACACTCCCATCTGGACTCCCGCCCTCCAGTTCAGCGGGGGCGAGCCTACCGTGAGGGAGGACCTCCCCGAGCTTGTGGAGATGGCCCTCGACATGGGTTTCGTGCACATCGAGGTGGACTCCAACGGCATCAAGATGGCGGAGAGCGTCGAGTACTGCCGCATCCTAAAAGTGGCAGGAGTGAGCACCGTCTACCTCCAGTTCGACGGCGTCACCCCCGAGCCCTACATCGTCGCTAGGGGGTTCAACCTCCTCCCCATCAAGGAGAGGGCGATCCAGAACCTGAGGGAGGCAGGCTTCCGCAGCATCGTCCTCGTCCCCATGCTCGTGAAGGGCGTAAACGACGATCAGGTGGGCGACATCATACGGTTCGCCATCGAGAATAAGGACGCCATAAGGGCGGTCAACTTCCAGCCCGTGTCCCTCGCCGGCCGGATCGACAGGACGAAAAGGGATTCGATGAGGATCACCATCCCCGACCTGATGAAGCTGGCAGAGGAGCAGACGGACGCCTTCATCAAGCAGGAGGACTGGTATCCGGTGTCCTCCGTCCAGCCCTTCTGCAACTTCCTCAGCAAGGCAAAGGACGAGCCCTTCGTAGACTTCAGCACCCACCCCCACTGCGGGATGGGGACCTACCTGTTCATCGAGGGCGACAAGGTCACTCCCATCGCGGAGTACTTGAACGTGGACAAGACCTTCGAGACCTTCGAGAAGGCTGGGAGGAAGATGGCGGCGCGCGCGCGCGTTTAACTCTGAATTTAAAGTTCTTGTAGGAGTCGAACC
>JAUWBQ010000219.1 GCA_030601645.1 Candidatus Bathyarchaeota archaeon
CAGAACCTGTGGGGGCGTAGCATCGAGGGGGGGATACTGGAGCACCCGGACCAGATGGCCCCCGATGACATCTGGGAGTGGACCGTCGACGTGAAGGACGCCCCGAACGAACCAGAATACGTCAAGCTGGGTTTCCACGAGGGTGTGCCCGTGAGCATAGACGGGGTGGACCACGGTCCGGTCGAGATCCTCCAGAAGTTCAACCTATTGGGAGGACGGCACGGGATCGGGAGGATCGAGCACATGGAGGATCGTGTCGTCGGCCTGAAGACCCGTGAGACGTACGAGATCCCGGGGGCCGAGATCATACTGACCGCCCACAAGGATCTCGAGAAGATGGTTCTCACAAAGCACCAGAAGAGCTTCAAGTTCCAGGTTGAGGACAAGTGGGCCACCATCGTCTATCAGGGGCTCTGGGTGGACCCGCTGAAGCAGGATCTCGACGTCTTCATCGACAGCACACAGGAGAACGTGACGGGCACAGTGACCATGAAGCTGTTCAAGGGATCAGCCAAGCCGGTGGCACGCGAGTCGCCATTCAGCCTGTACGACTATAACTTGGCCAGCTTTGACATCAACACACACTACGATCAGGGCGACGCCGTGGGTTTCATCAACCTGTGGGGTCTACCCAGCGTCTCGGCCTGGAACCTCAAGAGGAAGATCGCCAAGGAGGGCATCAAGGACCTGCAGAAGAAGGTCGTCCCGGTCCCAACGGGCGACTTCTAGCCTTTCCACTATCTTCCCAGTATTGAAAGAGTTGAATCAACATGCAACTATTGAGCGACTTCGACCTCACGAGGAATGACGTCGACGAGATCCTGGTTCTCTCAGAGAAGATCAAGGCGAATCCGGCGAAGTACGGCGACGCCATGAAGAACAAGACCCTCATCATGCTCTTCGAGCTGGCGTCCCTCAGGACGAGGATCTCCTTCGAGGCGGGGATGAACCTGCTGGGAGGCCACGCCATCTTCTACAGCATCGAGGGGGGTAACTTCACTAGGAGCGAGACCCTCGAGGACGGCATCAAGAACCTGAACAAGTACGTGGACTGCATCATGGCGCGCGTCCTGAAGCAGGAGGATATTGAACGGATCGGATCCGCTGCTACGATCCCTGTCATAAACGGGATGACCGAGGTCTACCACCCCTGCCAGAACCTCGCGGATCTACTAACCATCAAGGAGTACAAGGGGGACTTGGAGGGGCTGAAGATCGCCTACGTCGGGGACGGTGGCTGCAACACCGCTAACTCGACGATGATAGGCTGCTCCTCCATGGGGATGGATGTGACCGTCGTCTGCCCCGATTATCCGAAGTACAGCCCGGCACCCGAGATCCTCTCGAAGATCAAGGAGCATAGCGGCTCGGAGGTCACTGTCTCCCACGACCCTGTCCAAGGGGTCACCGACGCCGACGTGATCTACACAGACGTGTGGGTGAGCGCCGGCATGGAGGAGGAGAAGAAGCGGAGGATGGAGGCCTTCCCGCCCTATCAGATTGACTCCGCGCTCGTCTCCAAGGCGAAGCCCGACTGCATCGTCATGCACTGTCTTCCTGCCCACAGGGGTTACGAGATCACCGATGGCGTCATGGACTCTGTGCAGTCCGTGGTCTTCGACCAGGCCGGGAACAGGATGCACGCCCAGGACGGGCTACTTTACTGGCTTATATATTAACGGATTCACCCATTTTTTATTAGTCATAATCCCATATACTGTCCTGCAGGTGGGTTGTACTAGATGTCGCAGAAAGATGCCCTATTGAAGATTGTAGACAAGACCTTCTCGCTCCCGCCAAAGGTAATTCTTGGATACGCTCAGCTGGAGCAGGCTTTCACAAGCGGGGATCTCGCCCGGATATGCGACATCTCACGTTCCTCGGCGAAGTTCTACCTCCAGAAGATGCTGGAACTCAGGTTGGTGACAAAAGTCCCCCACAAGAGGAGGTACCAAAAGTACGCAAACGCCGACACCTTCTCCAACTGGCTCAAGGACCTCATCAAACTCGCCGTCGTTCCCCTCGAGACGGGAAAACTACTGCCCAGCGGTGATTAAGGGGCATCGAATTGTCGCTGAGAGATCTCGCAGATAGCAAGCCCCGGCGGGAGAGGTTCACACGTCGGCTGGACAGGACACTAGTGCGGAGGATGAAGAAGAGGGGTTACGACGCTGAGCGGGAGCTAGTCAAGAAACTGAGGGGCGCGGGCTTCGACGCCCTCAGGGTCCCCGTCAGCGCGCCGAGTAACGAGCCCCTCCCCGATGTATTCGCAATAAAGGGGAAGACCATACTGGCCTGCGAGGTGAAGAGTCATCAGAGGTATGCATATTTCAAGAGGAACCAGGTCTCTAAGCTCCACGAGTTCCTCCAGATCCACCGGATCTACCCCAAGAGGCTGGCGGTGCTTGCGGCCAAGTTTAAGTACAAGGGCTGGGTGTTCGAGGTCGCTTCCAAGACCGACGATTACTCCCTGAGGATTGGGCAGGGGATGAGCTTCAGAGACCTCCTCAAGATCGCTGAATAGGGCATCGTATCTGCCGGATTTATATAATCTGCTTCGTTTTTCCATACCTGTTGTAGGAATGTGAAGTCATGGTAATCGAGCTTTCTCACGAGGAGGCGAGAGGAACTTGCGTACACAAGTTTGCACAGTGCACCTCATCCGAGGACCTCCCTCCCCTCAAGGAGATCATCGGGCAGGACCGTGCCCTTAGAGCCCTGAAGTTCGGCCTACATATACAGGACAAAGGGTTCAACATCTACGTGGCTGGTATGCCCGGTACGGGGAGGAAGACGGCCATAATCAACTTCCTTGAGGAGATCGCCAAGGATCGGTCTGCCCCGCCTGACTGGTGCTACGTCAATAACTTCCAG
>JAUWBQ010000201.1 GCA_030601645.1 Candidatus Bathyarchaeota archaeon
TCTGCCGCCGCCCGCTCCTGCCGTACCAGTTGGAGGTGGGGAAATGAGAGTGGAAGTCGATGACCTTCACGCCGTGGTTCGCCAAAGGGGTTCACCTGACGGAGTTATCAACTGCGGACCGTGGTTTTAATGTTATCCCCCTAGGGGCGTGACGTGGCTCAGAGAAGGGATCTCGTCGACTTCTCCGGGTAGAATGGGCTGTTCTCGGCGAGGGGCTCCTCCAGGAAGGCCTCGCCATACCGGCATCCGCCCATTATCCCCCTGAGCTCGGCCTTCTTCTCCATGAACCCCTGGTAGTAGCCCCACCGGAACTTAGCCAGCTGGCTGGCGTAGGCGTCGATGGCGGCCTTCTTCCTCGGCCAGGCCTCGGAGACGTCCACGATGACGTGGGGTCTGGGTATCAGGGTGTTCACCTCCATGAGGAGTAGCCTCTCCACCTTCCATGCCGGGTCGTAGATGGTGGTGTGGCCCGCCCACTCGATGGCCTCCTTGACCAGCTCGTGGGCGGCGCGGTGCTCCCTGTGGTAGTCAAAGGGGAGGTGGGTGATGACAATCTTGGGTTTACGCTCCACGATGACATCGGAGATCCGGCGAATCAATCCCTGATTCGGCTCAATAGTCCTCTCCTCGAAGATCATGGGCTCGTCGATGCCCAGGGCCTCCGCCGCCGCCCTGAGCTCCGGTCCCCTCTCTGGGTCGGAGCAGGTGAGGGACAGGGCTCCCACGCTGTGTCCGGCCTCAGCGTGCAGCGCCAGGGTGCCCCCGCAGCCGAAGGTCTCGTCGTCGGGGTGGGCGAAGATGGCCAGGAGTCCTCCCGTCAAAGAAACTCACGCATATTCGCGTGCGCCAAGGGTTTAAAGGGGTTTCCCGATCACCACGGTCAGCTTAATCAGAAGAGAAAAGGGTGCGGAGTCACGTGGTCGCTAATTCCCGGGGCTCGACGAGGATTTGAACAAGGGACGGACATATGGAGATTTGATGCAAGCTGAGCGGGAAGCTCACACTTTTGAATGCTTCCCCAGCCTTCCTTGAATGGTCAGAAACTTATCGCTGTCAGATGGATCCAGTTGGCCCATGTGGGCGAATAGCCTCCCCGGATTCTTGGGAGACGTTAAAATTTATGTATCCCCTATGTTTATTTGAATATAAATGTCGGTTGATGTTATCAAGCTCGCTGAAGATGCAAAGAAGGGCTACCGCTTCACGAACAAGCTTATCTCACCTGTCTTCGATGCTCCCAAGGGCCAAAAACGCTCTACGATGGCCAACCTCTTCGCAGGGGAGTGGACCAAGTACCTAGGGGACGTCGGGCATGACGAGGCCGAGATCTACTTCAGGGGCGGGAGGGGCTACATCAAGAGGGACGCCCTGGGAAAGGATAGGGTCATGGAGATTTTCTTCATCGACGTAGGCCAGGGCGATGCGATCCTCGTTCAGACCGCCGATGATAGGCGCGTCCTGATCGATGGCGGCGAGGGGAACAGCACCCTGAGCTTCCTAAGGTGGAAGTACCGGCTCAATAAATATTACATAGTCTTCGACGCCGTGATCCTGTCTCACGGGGACAGCGATCACATGAACGGCCTCATCAGGATACTGAACGACCCGCGCATCATAGTGAAGGCAGTCTACCACAACGGAATCGCCAAGAGAAAGAAAGGGCTAGGCGCCGTCCAAGGTGGTTTCCTTACCGAGCTCTACGACGATGTGAACGATCTCGATCCCTTGTACAACGATCTGACCCCCCTCTTCCAGAAGTGGGTTGACGCCGTGAAGAAGGCGAGACGTAGGGCGAGGAGACGCCATGTTCCGTTCAAGTGCGAGAGGGTGGACAACACAACGGGCGTCATCAGTATAGGCGACCCAAAGGGCCTAAAGCTGAGGTTCCTAGGCCCCATCAATGAGGGCACCGCCGGTTCCCCGAAGTTGAAGACTTACTCGACCGCCGGCAAGACGGTCAACGGTAACTCGGTGGCGGTGAGACTGGAGTACAAAAAGGCTAAGGTCCTGCTCTGCGGGGACCTCCACGACAAGGCTGAGGAGTACCTTCTCGGTGTGGTCTCGAAGAGCAAGCTCAAGGCCCAGGTGTTCAAAGCGAACCACCATGGGAGCCAGTTCTTCACGTCGGGCTTCCTCAACGCCATTGACCCCTGGGTGAGCGTCGTCTCCTCGGGAGACAACAACCGTTACGGCCACCCCAGGGCGAACCTCCTCGGGAGCTTGGGGCGCTACGCTCCCCGTAAGATCGAGAAGCCTGTGCTCTTCTCCACTGAGCTCGCGGCAGCGTTCAAGAAGATCTCTTCGAAGACCATCGATAAACAGATCCACCACCTCTATGAGAAATCGATATACGGGATGATCCACGTGAGGACCAATGGCGACTGGTTGGCCGCTGGTCGGACCTACGGCAAGACCGCCCGGAAGGGTGCCCCTGGGAGCAAGTGGAAATGGGAGGCATACGCCTTCAATCTCGACGATGGCAGCCCCCTCAAGTACGACCTGTAACTATCGCCCACGCCGCCCAGCCTGAGAGCCCTCTTTTTTTCCTTTGTTGAAGGCGTTTATTTCAGGTGCCGGTCGAACCACCTGACTATGTGCTGGAGCCGTTCCTTCCTGTGCTTGGGCTTCCCGGTCCTGGACAGTCCGTGGGGCTCCCCGGGGAATCTGACGAACTCGACGGTCCTCCCCAGCTTCTTCAGGGCGATGTAGAGCTGCTCCCCCTGCTCCATGGGGCAGCGATAGTCGTTCTCGCTGTGGATGATGAGCAATGGCGTCGTCATGTTCTTGACGTAGGTGATGGGCGACTTCTCCATGCAGAGCTCCAGGTCGTCCCAGGGGTCCTTGCCGTTGATCAGCTCGTGGGTGGGGAGGGTCATCCAGCCTATGTCGCTGGTGCCGTGGAAGCTGTACCAGTTGCTGATGCTCCTCATGGTGACCGCCGCCCTGTACCGGTCGGTGTGGCCGACGATCCAGTTTGTCATGAAGCCCCCGTAGCTGCCCCCGAGGACCCCGAACCTGTCCGGGTCGACGAAGCCGTAGTTCTCGATGGCGTAGTCGGTGGCCTCCATGATGTCCTGGTAGTCCCGTTCGCCCCAGTGGCCCGAGACGAGGCCGGCGAACTGCTCCCCGTAGCCGACGCTGGCCCTGGGGTTGGTGTAGACGACGGCG
>JAUWBQ010000229.1 GCA_030601645.1 Candidatus Bathyarchaeota archaeon
GCCCCGAAGGGGGTGAGGCCGCTCTTCTGGATGCCCGTGTTCATGTAGGCCTCGTTGTCGACGCAGAGCTGGATCATGTTCTCGTTCCTCTCGGCGGCCGCGGAGACCTTTCCGAAACTGATGTCTGCGGTAGCGCCGTCCCCACCCGAGGAGAGGACGGTGATGTCGTCCCTTCCTTTGGCTGCCAGGGCGGCCACGATGCCTGTGGAGCCGTCCGCGATGAAGGAAAAGTGTATGCCTAGGAATGGGAGCTTGATGTTCCTTATGGCGCACATGGCGCAGGGCCCATCTCCATATAGGATGGTCTTCGGGCCTAGGGCTTCGAGGATTATCCTCCAGAGCAGGGGGCCTCCGCAGCCGGGGCAACACGTGGTCCCGCCCTGCATTAGGCTCTTCTCGTAGTACTCGTCGAAGAGGCTGTTCAAGTCCATCTACATCACCTCCCCCAGATCCCTGAACTCAACCCAGTCCACCATGGACTCCACCCTGCCCTTCTCAGCGGCCTCAAGGGTCTTGTCCGCCATGTACCTGATCTGGTTCATAGTCACGTCGCTCCCCCCGAGGCCCATGTGGAAGTTGACCAGCAGCGGCCTCTCTTCCAACGGGTAGAGGGCCCGGGCCACCTCCATGGAGACGATGCCGCCCCCCGCCGAGCCGTAGCTGGTGTTCCGGTCCACCACGCCTAGGGCATGGTAATTCTTCGCGAGCTCCTGGAGCTCCTCTGTGGGGAAGGGCCTGAAGGCCCTGAGCTTAAGCAGCCCGATCCTCTTCCCCTCCGCCCGCATCTCGTCCACCACGTCTCTGACCGTCCCCGTCATAGACCCCATCGTCATCAGCACGGCGTCGACATCCTCACAGGCGTACTCCTCTAGGAGGCCGTCGTAGCCCCTCCCGAACTTTTTGGCGTACTCCTTGTCCACCTCCTCGATGACCTCCTTCGCCTTCTCGTGGGCCTGCTGCACCTCGAACCTGGACTCCGCTATGGGCCTGTAGAAGGGTATGGGCTCGTAGTCTTCAGGCATCAAATTATACGTCTCGTGTTCGTAGGAGGGTAGGAAGTCATCGACATCAGATTGATCAGGGACCGTCGTGGGCGCCGCCGTGGCCGACACGAAATAGCCGTCGTAGCACGGGGCCACTGGAAGGTAGACCCTCTTGTCCTCCCCGATCTTATAGGCCATGATGATGGTGTCAAGGACCTCCTGGCTGTCCTCGCAGTAGAGCTGGATCCAGCCGTTGTCCCTCTGCAACAAGGCATCGTTGTGATCCGGCCTCAAGCCGCCCAGAGGGGCCAGGGACCGGTTCACCATGCACATCACGATGGGGAGCCTCCTCCCCGCTGGCATCCAGAGGGCCTCCTCCATGAAGGCGATGCCCTGGGATGCTGAGGCCGTGAAGACACGGGCCCCCGCGATGGAAGCTCCGATGGCCGCGGCCATGGCGGTGTGCTCCCCCTCCACCTTGATGTACTGGGCCTTCATCTTCCCCTCGGCGATGAACGAGGCGATGTGGCTGATCACCTCGGTCTGGGGCGTGATCGGGTATGCGGGTATGACCTCGGCCCGGCTGAGCAATGCCCCCCAGGCCGCAGCCTCGTTCCCGTCCATCATCCTCGTGAACGGCATGGCTAGGCCTCCCTCTCCATCTTGATCGCGTCCACCGGGCACTCGTTGGCGCAGACCCCGCAGCCCTTGCAGAACCGGTAGTCGAAGACCACCGTCTCCCCTCCCTTCAGCATCGCGGTCCCCTCCGGGCAGAAGGTCTGACAGTTACCACACTTGGTGCACTTCTCACTGTCCACCACTGGCCTGAACGATCTCACGATCTGACTCATCCGCTGGCCCCCTTCACCTTCACAGAGGCATAACCCCTCTTGCAGGCCTCGACGTTTAGCTCCCCGATGCGGCCCGGAAACGCGTGTGTGATGGGCTCAAACAGGGACTCCAGCTCCACCCAGTCGGTGGCCTTCGCGATGGCTCCGAGGATCGTCGTGTTGGTGATGGGAATCACCCTCGGGCCGAGGACTTCCATGGATATCCCCGTGGCATCCACCGTGGCCACCCTGGACAGCTCCACGCCCAGATCTACCTCCTCAGGCCTCTCCTCTCCGTTCAACACCGCTATCCCCCCTTTCTTCAACCCCTTCCTCACCGCGGGATAAGATGAGAGGGCTGGGTCTAAGACCACCAGCGCATCGGGCTCGTAGATTCCGCAAGTCCTCCGGATTGGCTTGTCGTCGAGCCTGAGGAAGACCGTCACGTCGCCTCCCCGCCTCATCCCCCCGTAGACTGGGATCTTCTGGGCGTACATCCCCTCCGAGAAGGCCGCCTCGGCCAGTATGAGGGCCCCCATGACGGCCCCCTGTCCTCCCATACCATGGAACCTAATCTCTATCACGTCAGTTCCCCCTCGAACGCGATTCAAATATCACATCATATCTGCGGAGATAAGACTTGTGAGAAAAGGTAAAACACCAGATGCAGGTACGCCTGCAAACACTCAGATCCGTTTCTAGCCTTTATTGTAGATCCGTATACCTTTTCAAGCTGGAAGCCATTGAACCCGTGTTGATGCTCCAATGAGAGTCGCCGTGACCGGCGGGGCAGGCTACATAGGCTCGGCGCTGGTGAAGAGACTCGTCGA